>NZ_JBMKHB010000002.1:0-269340 GCF_049238285.1 Enterobacter cloacae complex sp. IR53041
TGGCGGTGAGGGGGGGATTCGAACCCCCGATACGTTGCCGTATACACACTTTCCAGGCGTGCTCCTTCAGCCACTCGGACACCTCACCATATTGTTTTGCTGCCTGACCGCGTGGGGGGCAACGGGGCGCTACTATAGGGAGTTGCGCTGACACGGTCAAGCAGATTTTCAGCTTTAGTGCCTGTTCGGTTAAGCAATAATCAGCTCCGCGGTTTTTACGCCGCGGAGCAGGGGATTAACGCTGTGAATCGAGCACTTCGCTGTTTTTAATCACTTCCTGCGCTTTGCTGTAGCTTTCGATCAGCAGCTGATAAGCCGGGAAGATGTGGGTGTACACTTCCGCCCACTCCGCCGCATCTTCACGGTTCCAGGTTCGCTGGATCTCAGAGGCCACCGCCGCCGTATCCATCGGGACCACACCGGCCTGCACCACGCGCGCCAGCGTGATCTCCTGCGCCATTTTGCTGTAGGTGCCGGAGGCATCAATCACCGCAAACACCTTATACCCGTCCGCAACCGCGCTGATCGACGGGAAGGCCATGCAGACGCTGGTAATGGTACCCGCAATGATCAACGTCTTACGCCCGGTGGCTTTTACCGCCGCCACGAATTCCGGGTTATCCCAGGCGTTGATCTCGCCTTTACGGGCAACATATTGCGCATGCGGCGCGTTGGCGTGGATCTCCGGGATAAGCGGTCCGTTCGGCCCTTGCGGGACGGATGCGGTGGTGATCACCGGGATCTTCGCCAGGGTAGCGATTTTTGCCAGCGCTGCCGCACGGGCACGCAGTTCCGGCATTGGCATATCACCAACGGTCTGGAACAGACCGCTCTGGTGATCGATAAGGAGCATCACAGCATCGTTCACATCGATGACCGGACGGGTTCCATTAAAATTCGCAGGTGTAGACATGTTCTTCTCCTTTATTACGTTCAGAGCTGGCCGAAGCGGCCGGAATTGAAATCACGAATGGCTTCGTTGATTTCGGCTTTACTGTTCATCACAAACGGGCCGTAGCCCACGATCGGTTCATTCAGCGGCTCGCCGGCCATCAGCAGCACTTTTGCATCGCTGTTCGCTTCCAGGTGCAGTTTGTCGCCTTCCTGACTTAACACGACCAGCTGGGCTTCACCCGCCTGAGCGGTACCGTTTACCGTGATGCTGCCTTCAAGCACGACCAGCGCCGTGCTCCAGCCTTCCGGCTGAGCGAGCGTCAGATGGCTTCCCTGGTTCAGCGCGATGTCCCAGACGTTGAGCGGCGAGAAAGTGTGCGCCGGGCCGGTCACCGTGTCGTAGCGACCGGCAATAACCCGCAGCGTTCCACCGTCGTCAGGCAGCGTCACTACCGGGATGTCGGCTTTCGTGATGCTCTGGTAGCCCGGTGCGGCCATCTTGTCTTTCGCCGGCAGGTTGACCCAAAGCTGCATCATTTTGAGTTCTCCGCCTTTTTGCGAGAACGCGCTGGAGTGGAACTCCTCGTGCAAAATGCCTGCGCCGGCGGTCATCCACTGCACGTCCCCGGGGCCAATGACGCCGCCTTTCCCCGTGGAGTCGCGATGCTCCACTTCACCGGAATAGACGAGAGTGACCGTTTCAAAACCCCGATGAGGGTGTTGGCCTACGCCGCGTTTCGCACCGTCTGCCGGAAAGGTGTATGGGCCCGCGTAGTCCAGCAGCAGGAACGGGCTGAGCGGCTCGCCGTGCGTCTGATAGGAGAACATTGAACGGACCGGGAAACCGTCGCCCACCCAGTGCTGACGAGGAGCGGTATAAACGCCAGTGATGTTTTTCATGATTAACTCCTGATGTTCTGTTGATGTAATTAGCTTATATTCAGGGTTAATATCCCGGTAGATAGTGAAAATGGCATTCACTGTTCTGAAAATAGAACGATGAGGATTTATGCAGGATCTCAATGACTTCGTCTGGTTTGTGAAGGTAGTGGAGTACGGGGGGGTTGCGGCGGCGGGAAGGGCGCATGACCAACCCAAGTCCAAACTGAGCCGCAGGATCGCGCAGCTGGAGGAGCGGCTTGGCGTACGGTTGATACAGCGCACGACGCGGCAGTTTACGGTGACGGAAGTGGGGCACACTTTCTATCAGCACTGTAAGGCAATGCTGATAGAAGCAGAAGCGGCAGAGGAGGCCGTTGCTGCGCTGCAGGCTGAGCCGCGCGGCGTCGTCAGGATCACCTGTCCCGTCACGTTACTGCACGTCCACGTGGGACCGATGCTGGCGAGGTTTATGGCGCGCTACCCCGGGATTAATCTCCAGCTTGAGGCCACCAATCGTCGGGTCGATCTTGTTGGCGAAGGTATTGATGTGGCTATCCGCGTGCGTCCGCGTCCGTTTGATGACAGCGATCTGGTGTTAAGGGTGCTGGCTGACAGGGGGCATTGCCTGGTGGCAAGTCCGCAGTTGATTGAACGTATGGGTAAACCGCGAATGCCTTCCGAGCTCAGTGAATGGCCTGGATTAAGTATGGGGGCCGGTAAACAGGTGCATAAATGGGAGCTCAGTGGTCCAGAAGGGGCGAAAGCGGAGATCCACTACGCACCGCGCTTTATTACCACCGACATGCTGGCATTGCGGGAAGCAGCGATGGCGGGCGTGGGCGTTGTACAGTTGCCGATATTGATGGTGAAGGATCAGCTTGCGTCAGGGGAACTGGTACGGGTGCTGGACGCGTGGGAACCCCGACGGGAAGTGATTCACGCGGTTTATCCTTCGCGGCGCGGCATGCTGCCGTCGGTCAGGACGCTGGTGGATTTTCTGACTGAAGAGTATGCGAAGATGGTGGAGGAGTAGCTTTTTGTAGGTCGGGTAAGCGCAGCGCCACCCGACATAAAGAGCGCAGGGAGTTTCAAGGTTCGAATTCCCCCCTTTCGGAGAATATAAAAGAAAAAAGCCCGTACTTTCGTACGAGCTCTCATCTCAAATATGGCGGTGAGGGGGGGATTCGAACCCCCGATACGTTGCCGTATACACACTTTCCAGGCGTGCTCCTTCAGCCACTCGGACACCTCACCATATTGTCATCCCGTTGTTGACGGGACGGGCGCTAATGTAAGGAAAAGCCGAACTGCCGTCAACTCACTTTTTCAGTAAATTAGCGCGTTTAGACAAACTTCAGGCAGCATGATTCTTAATTGTGCTGAAAGCGTCTTTTTTATCAGCAACACAGCCGCGCAATAAATTTGTTATGCTGACAACCTCGTTAAAAAGCAAAATAAATCAGCGCAATAAAAGGCAGGAATGACTATGGATATACTTTTCTATCACCCCACGTTTGATACGGCCTACTGGATCGAGGCGCTCACGGCAGCTTTACCCGGCGCACGCGTTCGCGAGTGGAAGCGTGGAGATAACGAACATGCTGACTATGCGCTGGTCTGGCATCCGCCGGTAGAAATGCTCCAGGGCCGTAAGCTGAAGGCCGTTTTTGCCCTGGGGGCGGGCGTGGATTCCATTCTGAGCAAGCTGAAGGCGCACCCTGACATGCTGCCGGAAGCGATTCCCCTGTTCCGCCTGGAAGATACCGGAATGGGCCAGCAGATGCAGGAATATGCCGTCAGCCAGGTGCTGCACTGGTTCCGCCGCTTTGATGACTATCAGGCCTTTAAACAGCAGGCCCACTGGGAGCCGCTGCCGGATTACCGTCGCGAAGACTTTACCATCGGCATCCTCGGTGCGGGCGTGCTGGGCTCAAAAGTGGCTGAAGCTCTCGCTCCGTGGGGCTTCCCGCTGCGCTGCTGGAGCCGCAGCCGCAAGGATTATCCGGGCGTAGAGAGCTTTGCCGGAACGGATGAGCTTCCGGCCTTTCTGAACGGCACGCGCGTGCTGATCAACCTGCTGCCCAACACGGCGGAAACGGTAGGGATCATCAATGAAACCTTGCTCAACCAGTTAGCCGATCAGAGCTACCTGATGAACCTGGCGCGCGGGGTGCATCTGGTCGAGACCGATCTGCTGAAGGCGCTGGACAGCGGAAAGCTAAAAGGCGCCATGCTGGATGTCTACAGCCGTGAGCCGCTGCCGGTGGAAAGCCCGCTGTGGGCACATCCGCGCGTGGCGATGACCCCGCACGTGGCCGCCGTGACGCGTCCGGCAGAAGCGGTGGCGTACATATCCCATACCATCAGCGAAATGGAGAAGGGTAACGCGGTCACTGGCCAGGTTGACAGACAGCGCGGCTACTGAGAGAAACCCGGCGTTCGCCGGGTTTTTGCTAATATTCGCCGCTGATAACTGCTATCCTTTGGAAAAACCGCAGAGGAGAGAGAGATGTATCCCGTTGACCTGCATATGCACACCGTCGCCAGTACCCACGCGTATAGCAACCTCCATGATTATATCGCCCAGGCGAAGCTGAAAGGCATTAAGCTGTTCGCGATCACCGATCATGGTCCGGACATGGCGGATGCGCCGCACTACTGGCATTTTGTGAATATGCGGATCTGGCCACGTCTGGTGGACGGCATTGGGATACTGCGCGGCATCGAGGCGAATATCAAAAATACCGACGGTGAGATCGACTGCACCGGGCCGATGCTGACGTCTCTGGATCTTATCCTCGCCGGTTTCCACGAGCCGGTTTTTGCACCTCAGGATAAAGAGACCAACACCGCGGCGATGATTGCCACCATTGCCAGCGGCAATGTGCACATTATCAGCCACCCCGGCAACCCGAAGTACCCGATTGATATTCAGGCTGTCGCGCAGGCGGCAGCGAAGCACCGCGTGGCGCTGGAGATTAACAACTCCTCCTTTGTTCACTCGCGCAAGGGCAGTGAAGCCAACTGCCGCGAAGTGGCCGCCGCCGTACGCGATGCGGGCGGCATGGTGGCGTTGGGTTCGGATTCCCATACCGCCTTTACGCTGGGTGATTTCAGCGAGTGCCTGAAAGTGCTCAATGACGTTAACTTCCCGGAAGCGCAAATCCTGAACGTGACTCCGCGCCGCATGCTCGATTTCCTCGAATCGCGCGGCATGGAGCCGATTGCCGAATTTGCCGATCTTTAATTGTGTAATGGAATAATAAAAATGAACGAGTTTTCCATCCTTTGCCGCGTGCTGGGTACGCTCTATTATCGCCAGCCGCAAGACCCGCTGTTGGTTCCGCTCTTTACGTTAATTCGTGAAGGTAAGCTGGCGGAGAACTGGCCGCTGGAACAGGATGATTTACTGGCGCGTCTGCAAAAAAGCTGCGACATGCAGCAGATTGCGACCGATTACAATGCGCTGTTCGTCGGCGATGAGTGCCGCGTTTCGCCATACCGTTCTGCCTGGCAGGAAGGGGCGACGGAAGCGGAAGTCCGTGCTTTCCTCTCCACGCGCGGTATGCCGCTGAGCGATACGCCTGCGGATCATATCGGTACGCTGCTGCTGGCCGCATCCTGGATTGAAGATAACGCCGGGGATGATGAGAACGAAGCCATCGAAACGCTTTTCGAAACGTACCTCCTGCCGTGGGTCGGAACATTCCTTGGGAAAGTCGAAGCCCACGCCGCCTCGCCGTTCTGGAGAACGCTGGCTCCGCTGACCCGCGACGCAATTGCGGCGATGTGGGATGAGCTGGAAGAAGAGAATGAAGAGTGACTTGTATCACATAAATCCTGCAACGACGCATTTCGATTTGCACATAATGTGCTTCTGATCGCATTTCTATGGTGCGCTTCTGCTAAGATGCGCGCCATGAACATATTACTTTGTATCGCAATAACAACGGGCATTCTCTCCGGGCTCTGGGGATGGGTGGCCGTGTCTCTCGGATTGCTCAGCTGGGCTGGATTCCTTGGCTGTACGGCCTATTTCGCCTGCCCGCAGGGGGGCGTCAAAGGGCTCTTTATCTCAGGCTGCACGCTGATGAGCGGGGTGATCTGGGCGCTGGTGATCATGAAAGGCAGCGCGCTGGCGCCGCATCTGGAGATGCTGGGGTACATCATGACGGGCGTTGTTGCCTTCCTGATGTGTATTCAGGCTAAGCATCTCCTGCTTTCGTTTGTGCCGGGCACCTTTATCGGGGCGTGCGCGACCTTTGCAGGGCAGGGTGACTGGAAGCTGGTCGTTCCTTCTCTGGCGCTGGGATTGCTGTTTGGCTATGCCATGAAAAACAGCGGTCTTTGGCTGGCGTCGCGGCGGGAAAAAGCGCAAGACATCACGGCGGTGAGCGAATAAAAAAAGGCGAGATAATCATCTCGCCTTTTTTATGCGCTTCCTGTCAGGATTCCGGAGGGACTGACATATCGCGGTATTTCACCAGTATCGGGTTCTGCACGTCTGCTTTGTTTTGCAGATCCCACAGCCCGCGGTCAATACCGTCGTTGATTAAGAAGATCACGCCGGTTTCAATGGCCGACATCAGACACATCATGACCGGCTCGTTAGAGGTGTAGCCAATTTCACCCTCCAGCAAACGCTGGTAATCGATGAAGCGGAATACCCCTGCCTGAACTTCATAAGACAGGATGGTTTTGCTGGTGTTCACCGAAGAGAGCACTTCGCCTGTACTGACGTTGACCACACGCAGGTTAACGGCGATTTGGTCGAGCTGGTACTGGGTATCCGCACCGATACCGAAGTACCGCGCGCCCGCACCACCCGATTTAACGTTACTTTCGTAACCAATAATCGATCCTTCAATCATCACGTTCGCTGCCGCCAGAGATTCCAGAGGCGTGCGGTTATTGGCCGCGACGGTACCATTCTCCTGTGCGGCACGAATGATTTTCCGTTCATTCAACAGGTTCTGAAGACCCTGACGTTCCAGCGGAATAAACCAGCGCGAATCCTTGAGCGCGGTAACCAGCATCGCGGTGGCGCTTTGCGGCACGGCCGTGGAGAAGTTACTTGCCGGGTAAGGCTTAAATTGCCCGGTTTCATCCTGAATGTTGTATACGGAGACAAATATTTTCCCCGTTGGAGCAGGTAAATGCGTTAAATCACGATAACTCTGGGCCCGAGGCATTAATGTTGGTTTTGCAGCTTCTTTAGGTGGAGCAGTTAAACAACCGCTCAATAAGCACACTGCAACAAATATCAGGAAGCGCTGCATGATCGTTGTCCTTATTTAGCTATTGTTTAAAAGTCAGTTGAATTACTTTGTAGACCGGAAACCTGAATAGTGGAGATCCTTCCGGTTTTACGATCGGTCACGTTCAGCTGAAGCTGTCCATCAGTGTTGGCGATATCAACGATAAAATCGTTGGTCACCATCCGGCCGGGTTTGCCGGTATTAATGTTGGTCAGTAACCCGCCTAAAATCTGCGACTGGATAGCCTGAGTGAAGTTGTCCAGTGCGGATGGGGTATCAACGCTAAAATCCTTTAAGCTTGGGTCCTTATAGGAGTTTTGCGCCTGCGCTTCATTCAGCAGAAAGGCGCCGTTGTTAGGGTTACCGCCAAAGTTAGGGTTACGGAACTGAAACGTCATATTTCCGGCCCAGCTTATAGGTGTTATTAGCATTATCGAAACAACTGCATATGCAATACGCATGACAGCCTCCGCATATCGGTTCGCTAGAACTCGTCTTTAGCTAAATCGCTGGTGCTTAATAGGGCTTTATCTATTTGCAGGCGATTAATAGCGTCTTCTGATTGGGCCAGTGCCAGGGCTACGTTTTTATCGAAGTCCATTTTAGTGGGGAATAAAAACGTTTGATAAATAACGTACTGATTGGTCGTTATTGTTATCCAACTTCCCCATCGTGCACTGGGCCGCTCGTTGATTGTTATATTTCCGGTATAAGTACTGTCCCATTTGTCACTGAAGGCTCGATAAAAACTGTGCCCGACCGATGAGACAGTGTGGTCTGTTAACAATCCGGGAACTTCGACCTCGACGGCCTTCAGATTCCCGGCAGCGAGCAGGAAACTCGCTGCGGCGATCCAACTCAACGTGCGCTTCATGTGATTAACGCCTGAGGTTATCGTTTGCCCACGAAACCGCCTGAGTTCGGTTTTTTACAGCTATCTTCTTGAAAAGATTATAAAGGTGCGTCTTTACCGTATTTTCGCTGATAAATAACGAACGGGCGATTTCAATATTTGAAGCACCAATGCGTAACTTATTCAGGATCTCTTTCTCACGGTGCGTGAGCAGTGCTGACTCTGAGCTGTTATAGCGATAATTTCCGGAGTGCGTGATGAGGTAGCTGGCCAGCTTTTGCGAAAAATAACACTCTCCGCGCAATATGCCTTGCAGACCCTCAACTACCCGGTCTTCTTCTTCCGTGACGTAGAACACGCCATTGATATGCGGCCAGCTTTCAATATCCCTGAAAGGATATTCATCAGGCGTATTCAATAATAGCACGCGGATATTATTGTTTTTCCTGCTTAAAATATCTTGCCAGTAATGGATGAGCTTTTTATCAGCTTCCATCATATCGAACAGAATGATGCTGCCAGGTGCAATATCATCAAAAGAACGTTGAATATTATGCAATTTCCCGTTCAGTGATAAAGATTGCTTTAAATGTTGTAATAACGCTGTCGCTTGCAAAGAAGGTTTTGTGATCAACAGTAATGTATGACCATGTAAACTATGGACTTCATTATACATGATGAAACCCCACTTTTTTTTGGCACCTGGCAGCTGTCCTCCTGTTTAATAGAGGACACCAGAAGTACTGACAGATGTTGCACTGCTGTGTGTAGAATCAGACCATAACCTCCACGGGGAGGTAAATATAAAACCAATTTCGTACATCTAATTTCAATCTAGCTTTTACGAAGTTTAAAGCAAGTGTTAAACATGTAACCGAATGTAAAAATCAATATTAATTTGTGAAAATCACTTGTGATGAATGGCGAGAAATGATGAGAAAGTTGTACATCTAAATAGAGATGCACAGTTTTTAAAAATCATACAAATATTTATATCTCATTGATTATTAGGTATATTTATTATTTTATGCGAACGATAAAACAGTATGAGGTACAGATTATTTCTAAGCCCATAAATGCGCGGTTGTCTGGCTTAAGAAAACGGGCTTCGTGTCACGACTGTGAAAAAGTGTCCTTCTGCCGTTACGTTAAAACAACGCGAGAAGACGCGTGGACAGCCTTCGCCTCGTTGTACAACCTGATTGTTGGACAGGGGAAATAAAAAATATAAGCTGGCCTGAGTAAAGTGATTTTTGTCGTAAATTACGACTTTGTGGTGATCCGAAAAATAAAAATAAGCCGCGCGGGTGAGATATTTAAAATGTTTCAGCGGACATACTCTTCACCGTAACGACGCGTTAACACAATATGCATCGTTTTTACAAGTAACACGGTTATAGCGTGATTAAATAACCAGGTCCAGGGTGACAACATGAAATACACATCGTTATTTATGGTGTTTACATTACTGGGTGCGCCTGGATTTGTAACCGCAGCGAATTCAGATTTAGCCAATGCTGAATATAACTTTGCGGTTAACGAATTAAGTCTTTCATCACTCAATCAGGCAGCCATTATTGGTCAACAGGGTGTTTTTAATGACGCTCAGGTTCGCCAGGAAGGTTCAAAACTCTTGTCCATTGTTTCACAGGATGGGGCGGGCAACAGAGCAAGAGTTGATCAATCAGGGAGTTACAATATAGCCTGGATCGATCAGAGCGGTACCGCGAATGATGCAGGTATTACGCAAGAGGGATACGGTAATAGCGCGAAAATTATCCAGAAAGGGTCGGGTAATAGAGCAAATATTACGCAGTACGGTACGCAGAAAACCGCAGTTGTAGTGCAGAAACAGTCGCAAATGGCGATTAACGTTATTCAACATTAGCGCATTCGCGACGATTTTAATCAATCCGATGGGGGTTTACCATGAAATTTCTCAAAGTGGCAGCGCTTGCAGCAATCGTAGTTTCTGGTAGTGCTATGGCGGGTTCTATTAATCAGGGCGGCTGGGGCCATGGGCATGGTCATGGCGGATACAGTGGCCCAAATTCAACCCTGAATATTTATCAGGACGGTGGCGGTAACTCCGCGGTTGCTCTGCAGACAGACGCCAGAAATTCCGTGCTGAATATTACCCAGAAAGGTGGCGGTAACGGCGCTGACGTTGGTCAGGGTTCTGATGACAGTAAAATCAACCTGACCCAGAAAGGATTTGGCAACAGTGCAACACTGGATCAGTGGAACAGCAAAAAATCTGTTATGAACGTTAGCCAGTCCGGCGGCTTTAACGGCGCCCTCGTCGACCAGACTGCCTCTAACTCTACTGTCAACGTTACCCAGATTGGTTTTGGTAACCACGCGACAGCTCATCAGTACTGATACTGAAATCTGTGCTACAAAAAAACAGGGCTGATGCCCTGTTTTTTTTCGGGAGTTCATCATGAATACCTTAATTCTTCTTGCCGCGCTTTCCAGCCAGATAACTTTCAAAACGTCGCAGCAGGAAAATATGATCACCATTATTCCTCAGGTCACCCTAGCGCAGCCGTGTGATTGTCAGGTTCAGATTGTTTCCGTTCGGGAAGGGCAGGGGGGACAGAGTTCGTCCCGACAGCAAAATACCCTTTTTATACCCGCTAATCAGACGATTGATTTAATGCGCCTGAGTTTAAATATTAATGCGGGAGACACGGTAAAAATCGTTGTCACCGTTTCAGACGGTAAATCGCTTCATTTATCACAGCAGTGGTCGCCAGCGGAACGTTCGCTTTAATCATTCATGAAATCAATGTGTTGCGAATGTGGCGGGTCTGTGCCGTTGAGCTATGCTGATATCAGGGATCAGGTCATTATGTTCCTTAACGTGAGACTTCGTTTGTCATAATGAAGTGCGTTTACCCCTCAAGGACGATTTTCATTGAGGAGTACCGATAATGAACCACTCTTTCGCTCGACTCGTGACGGGTCTGGGCCTGATTGTTTCTGTTTTTAGCCTCTCGGTTTATTCGGCTACCATTGTGAACGGTGGCGTTATTCATTTTCGCGGTGCCATTGTTGCAGACCCCTGTGAAGTTACGCCGCAGCAGAGACAGTTTGCTATGTCCTGTCCGGATAATAATCGTATGCAAACGCGCATGGTCAGTTATGAAGAGGCGCTTAATGGCAAAGTGTCCGATTCAGATCTGGTGTCGCTCCGCATGAAATACCTTAACCCTGAAAAAACGCTCGCGGTTGTCGAAATCCAGTATCGATAGCGCTCTCTCTTCCGCTTTGTGCGGAAGAGGATTTTTTCTGATAGTTTTTTCTCCCGGGCAGCCCTGCGATACACTTAATAAAAAGGCGGGTTGCAGAGGGGCTTTATGAAACCGCAAATTGAAGTTGTTCATGGTGATATTACGACCATGCACGTCGACGTCATCGTCAATGCGGCCAATCCCTCCCTGATGGGGGGAGGCGGTGTGGACGGGGCTATCCACCGGGCTGCCGGACCGCAGCTGCTGGAAGCCTGCAAAACCGTACGGCAACAGCAGGGCGAATGTCCTCCCGGCCATGCGGTCATTACGCTTGCGGGCGATCTGCCTACCAAAGCGGTGATCCACGCCGTAGGGCCTGTCTGGCACGGTGGCGATCGGCACGAGGCGAGTATTCTGGAAGAGGCTTACCGGAACTGTCTGCGGCTGGCTGCCGACAACGGCTATAAAACAATGGCGTTCCCGGCCATCAGTACCGGGGTGTATGGCTATCCTAAGGCGGCTGCCGCTACGATCGCCGTCGATACCGTTTACCGCTATCTGTCGCTAAAACCGATGCCTGAGAAAGTTATCTTTGTCTGTTTCGATGAAGAAACCACCCACCTTTATCAACGGTTGCTGACCCAGCGCGGGCAGGAACTGGACACCTGAAGCAAAACGCGGCGCACTGAGTGCGCCGCGGTTGTTTATGAGGCTTTTACCTGAGGTTTTCCTGAGAAGAGGAAACGGAGAAGCGGGATCCGCAGGTGGATTTCATAGAGCACGATCGCAATCCCCACGACAAACACCAGACCGGTAAAGAAACCCAGCGTGTTAGAGGCGATATGCGGGGTGATGTAAGCCCCGAAGAAGAGCGTGAGCGGGTGATGCACCAGATAAATAAACAGCGACGCATTCACGAAGTAGGTCACGCGGCTGGATTTAAAGTTCAGCAGGCGGTGGCCGAGCGCGAATACTACGTTCACCATCCATAAACCCAGCAGCATGGTGATCACGCTTTCCGTTTCGTACATCCAGGCGTCACCGCTCCCGTAGCGCTGGTTCAGCAGATAGGCCGCGAACGCGATGGCCGCACCCACAGCACACCACGGTGACGGGGTAGTAAACAGCGCTTTCAGCTTCGGGTAAATAAACGCCAGCGCGCCAATTAAAAAGAACGGAATGTAGAAAAGGGACTGCATCACCACAAAATTAAACAGGCCGTCGCTCAGTATCGGTGGATAGACGATAAACAGGATGCGTCTCACCGCGGCGTAAGCGATACCCAACAGCAAGAAGAGCACCGACAGTTTGCCCAGCGTAACGGTGGCGAAAAAGGCGTCAGCTCTCGAACTCAGGTGGTGACGCAGGCGGCTGAAAATGAACAGGCTCACCGTAGTGAGCACCACCAGGACCAGCAGGAACCACAGGTGAGACACCAGCTCCCAGACCAGCGTATTGTACTTTTCATACAGCGACAGATTCGGCCAGTTTTCCGCTTTGCCTTTGACGTACTGCAGCATAATGAACTGAGGCAGGGTCAGCAGCGGAATCGCGGTCAGCATGGGGATCCCCACGCGCTCGACGCGCACCTTCCACCAGCGTTTAAGCGGGTATCGCAGAAACAGCATGTAAGAGAAATAGCCGGAGATGACAAAAAACACCTGCATACGGAAGGCGTGAATAAAGTCATTAAACAGCGTCAGCCACCAGGAGGGCATCTGGCTATTCACATGCCAGGTGTGGCTGGAGTAAATCAGTGATATGTGAAAAGGGATCCCCAATAGCATCAGCCATGCCCGGATCGAGTCGAGGAAATATTCACGTTCTGTTGGTGTTGTGCTCATATAACGTTGTGCATTCTCAGACTTTTCGTCTTATCCCTAAGACTCATAATGGTTACATTCGAAAGCAACCCTACACCAAGACCGACACCCTGTCTCCAGGATAAGCACGCAAAGTGAATAATGGGTTCTTTCATTTGCTTAATCCATGAGCCAGCAGCTGAACAAAGCAGTGATAATGTTGTCGGATTGCCTGAGTTTCCATTAAAATGGATCGGATCGATATAAGCACACAAAGGGGGAAGTGCTTACTTATTATGAAACATAAACCACAGATGATGAAAATGCGTTGGTTAGGTGCTGCAGTGGTGTTATCACTGTATACCTCATCGGCACTGGCCTTTAACATCGACGATGTCGCAAAACAGGCAAAATCGATGGCTGGCAAGAGCTACGAAGCGCCGAAAAGTAACTTGCCCTCCGTTTTCCGCGATATGAAATATGCGGACTATCAGCAGATCCAGTTCAATCACGACAAAGCCTACTGGAGCAACATCAAGACCCCGTTCAAGCTTGAGTTTTATCATCAGGGTATGTATTTCGACACGCCTGTTGCCATCAACGAAGTGACGGCCACAGCGGTACGTAAGATCAAATACAGCCCGGATTACTTCAATTTTGGCAATGTGCAACACGATAAAGATACGGTGAAAGACCTGGGCTTCGCAGGCTTTAAGGTGCTTTACCCGATCAACAGCAAAGATAAAAACGACGAAATCGTCAGCATGCTGGGTGCCAGCTATTTCCGCGTGATTGGCGCGGGGCAGGTATACGGGCTTTCTGCGCGCGGACTGGCGATTGATACCGCGCTGCCATCAGGTGAAGAATTCCCACGTTTCCGTGAGTTCTGGATTGAACGTCCAAAACCAACGGATAAACGTCTGACCATTTACGCGCTGCTGGATTCACCGCGTGCGACCGGCGCCTATCGCTTTGTGATTATGCCGGGTCGTGACACCGTGGTTGACGTGCAGTCCAAGGTTTACCTGCGTGATAAAGTGGGCAAACTGGGCGTTGCACCACTGACCAGCATGTTCCTGTTTGGGCCGAACCAGCCGTCTCCGGCCACTAACTTCCGCCCGGAACTGCACGACTCCAACGGTCTGTCTATTCATGCCGGTAACGGAGAGTGGATCTGGCGTCCGCTGAACAACCCGAAACATCTGGCGGTGAGCAGCTTCGCGATGGAAAACCCGCAAGGTTTTGGCCTGCTGCAGCGTGGCCGTCAGTTCTCCCGCTTTGAAGATTTGGACGACCGCTATGACCAGCGTCCAAGCGCCTGGGTCACGCCAAACGGTGACTGGGGTAAAGGTAAGGTTGAGCTGGTTGAGATTCCAACCAACGACGAAACCAACGATAACATCGTGGCTTACTGGACGCCGGATCAGCTGCCGGAAGCCGGTAAAGAGATGAACTTCAAGTACACCATCACCTTCAGCCGCGACGAAGATAAGCTGCATGCGCCGGATAACGCGTATGTGATGCAGACTCGTCGTTCAACGGGTGATGTGAAGCAGTCTAATCTTATCCGTCAGCCTGACGGTACCGTGGCCTTTGTCGTGGACTTTACAGGCCAGGATATGAAGAAACTGTCACCGGACACCGCCGTTGCCGCTCAGGCCAGCATCGGTGATAACGGTGAAATCGTTGAAAATACCGTGCGTTACAACCCGGTAACCAAAGGCTGGCGTCTGACCCTGCGCGTGAAAGTGAAAGATCCGAAACAGACCACTGAAATGCGTGCTGCGCTGGTCAGTAACGATCAGCCGCTGAGTGAAACCTGGAGCTATCAGCTACCTGCCAATGAATAATACATCTGAATATATTGATGCCATGCCGCTGACGGATATCGAAAAAGCGGCACTGCCTAAGAGCGACATCCGCGCGGTTCACACCGCGCTGGATGGTGAACATCGTCAGTTTTCTCGTGATGATGATACGCCGCTGGGGTCAGTAAAGGCACGTCTGGAGCAGGCCTGGCCGGACTCGCTGGCAGAAGGGCAGTTGATTAAAGACGACGAAGGGCGCGATCAGCTTCAGGCGATGCCGAAGGCCACGCGTTCCTCAATGTTCCCCGATCCGTGGCGCACCAACCCGGTGGGCCGCTTCTGGGATCGCCTGCGCGGGCGTGATGTGACGCCGCGCTATCTGTCACGCCTGACGAAAGAAGAGCAGGCTTCCGAACAGAAATGGCGTACCGTGGGGACCCTCCGTCGCTACATCCTGCTGCTGTTGACGCTGGCGCAGACGGTCGTCGCGACCTGGTATATGAAAACCATCCTGCCGTATCAGGGCTGGGCGTTCATCAACCCGATGGACATGATGGGCCAGGATCTCTGGGTCTCCTTCATGCAGCTGCTGCCGTATATCCTGCAGAGCGGCATCCTTCTGCTGTTCGCGGTTCTCTTCTGCTGGGTCTCGGCCGGTTTCTGGACCGCGCTGATGGGCTTCCTGCAGCTGCTGATGGGGCGTGACAAATACAGCATTTCGGCGTCAACGGTCGGGGATGAACCCCTCAATCCTGAGCACCGTACCGCGCTGATTATGCCTATCTGTAACGAAGACGTTGACCGCGTGTTTGCGGGCCTGCGTGCCACCTGGGAGTCCGTGAAGGCGACCGGCAACGCGGAGCATTTTGACGTTTACATCCTGAGCGACAGTTACAACCCGGATATCTGCGTGGCAGAACAAAAAGCGTGGATGGAGCTGATTGCAGAAGTGCAGGGCGAAGGACAGATCTTCTACCGCCGCCGCCGCCGTCGTGTGAAGCGTAAAAGCGGTAACATCGATGACTTCTGCCGCCGCTGGGGTAACCAGTACAGCTACATGGTGGTGCTGGATGCTGACTCCGTCATGAGCGGTGACTGCCTGAGCGGTCTGGTGCGTCTGATGGAAGCCAACCCGAACGCGGGTATCATTCAGTCTTCACCAAAAGCGTCGGGAATGGACACGCTCTATGCGCGCTGTCAGCAGTTCGCCACCCGTGTTTACGGGCCGCTGTTCACGGCAGGTCTGCACTTCTGGCAGCTGGGTGAATCCCACTACTGGGGTCACAACGCCATCATCCGCGTGAAGCCGTTCATTGAGCACTGTGCGCTGGCGCCGCTGCCGGGCGAGGGTTCGTTTGCCGGTTCTATTCTGTCACATGACTTCGTGGAAGCGGCGCTGATGCGTCGTGCTGGCTGGGGCGTCTGGATTGCCTACGACCTGCCGGGATCGTACGAAGAGCTGCCGCCGAACCTGCTGGACGAGCTCAAGCGTGACCGCCGCTGGTGTCACGGTAACCTGATGAACTTCCGCCTGTTCCTGGTGAAAGGGATGCACCCGGTTCACCGCGCGGTGTTCCTGACGGGCGTGATGTCGTATCTCTCCGCACCGCTGTGGTTTATGTTCCTTGCGCTCTCCACAGCGCTGCAGGTCGTCCATGCCCTGACGGAGCCGCAATACTTCCTGCAGCCGCGCCAGCTGTTCCCGGTGTGGCCGCAGTGGCGTCCGGAACTGGCGATTGCGCTGTTTGCCTCCACCATGGTGCTGCTGTTCCTGCCTAAGCTGCTCAGCATCATCCTGATCTGGTGCAAAGGCTCGAAAGAGTACGGCGGTTTCTTCCGCGTGACCCTTTCACTGCTGCTGGAAGTGCTGTTCTCCGTGCTGCTGGCACCGGTGCGTATGCTGTTCCACACCGTGTTCGTGGTCAGTGCGTTCCTGGGCTGGGAAGTGGTCTGGAACTCACCGCAGCGTGATGACGACTCCACGCCGTGGAGCGAAGCCTTTATGCGCCATGGTTCTCAGCTGCTGCTGGGTCTGGTGTGGGCGGCCGGGATGGCGTGGCTGGATCTGCGCTTCCTGTTCTGGCTGGCGCCGATTGTCTTCTCGCTGATCCTGTCGCCGTTTGTCTCCGTGATCTCCAGCCGTTCGACGGTGGGGCTGCGGACCAAACGCTGGAAGCTGTTCCTGATCCCGGAAGAGTATTCCCCGCCGCAGGTGCTGGTAGACACCGATCGTTATCTCGAGCAGAACCGCAATCGCACGCTGGATGACGGCTTTATGCACGCCGTGTTTAACCCGTCATTCAACGCCCTGGCGACGGCAATGGCGACGGCGCGTCACCGTGCCAGCCAGGTGCTGGAGATTGCCCGCGATCGTCACGTTGAGCAGGCGCTGAACGAGACCCCGGAAAAACTCAACCGTGACCGTCGTCTGGTCCTGTTGAGCGACCCGGTTACGATGGCGCGTCTTCACTACCGCGTATGGTCCGCTCCGGAGAGATACTCTTCGTGGGTAAACTACTATAAAGAACTGAAGCTGAACCCGCTGGCGTTGAAGGCGAAGTAAGTGGTTAAGTAGAGCGGGTAAGCGAAGCGCCTCCCGCCAACTAAAATACCGGCATAATCGCCGGTATTTTTTTAGAGGTTACTCATGAGAATCATCATCGTCGTTCTGATGGCATGCCTGCTCAGCGGCTGCGGCAGCATCATCAGCCGCACCATTCCAGGGCAGGGCCACGGGAATCAGTATTACCCGGGTGTGAAATGGGATCTCCGTGACTCCGCATGGCGCTACCTCACCGTGCTGGATCTGCCATTCTCGCTAATTTTCGACACGCTGCTGCTGCCGATCGATGCCAGCCACGGCCCTTACGAGTAGCGTAAATTAACGCTCGTCCCACTCATCGGCTGCGGTTTGACCTTCTTCCGTATCCAGCGGTGGCTCGAGCTGAAATTCGCCCTCATCCCACTCGTGCAATGTGTTCTCTTCCAGCCATTCCTGCCGCAGTTCGATTTCATCATAGTCGCCATCAAAGACGGCCTGCGCACCTTCACCGCTCAGGACCGGCAGGCATTCCCCTTCTTCACCTTCATCGGCAAAGAATTCGGCCTGCCACATAATATCCCCATCCTGCAGAACGTATTTCTGGATATTAAGTTGTTGCACGTCAGCATCTTCTTCTTCAACGCCGGGGTTGTCGGCGAGGAACTCTTCACGAGCGGCATCAATAGCTTCTTCCAGCGTGGCGTACATGGTCATTGGTGTCTCCCTGTTTTCCAGAAGGTTTCAGGGAAAGAATAGCTGAATATCTGATTCTGCAAGTATGAATGCGAAAATTAGCTTCAGGCGTTCGTCTTATTCCGCCACTGGCCGTAGCGCGCGGGATAAACTGAACCACGAATAAATTGCATTAAACAGTACCACCCCCGCCGTCACGATAAAGACGGCGCGAAAACCGAAGCTGGCGGAGATGCTCGCCCCGAGAAGCGGTCCGGTGACGTTACCGATGTCGCGAAATGACTGGTTATAGCTGAAGATCCGCCCGGCAATCTGGTTCGTGGAGTTGTAAACCAGCAGGGTCTGTACGGCGGGCAGCAAGGCCCCGTCTGCGGCACCAAGCAAGAAGCGAAGTAAGCCCAGCTGCCAAGGAGAGTGCACCATCGACATGGGGATCAGCAGCAGGACGGAGATCACCAGCGCACAGATCAGAATTTTTTCCGGACCGACGCGGTCCCCCAGTTTTCCCAGCCTCGGCGCGCTAAGCAGCGCCGCCACCCCGGGCACGGACGCAATCAGCCCGCTGATAAACGCGATATTGCTGACGTTGCCCGCCAGATCGCGGATGTACAGCGTGAGGATAGGGGCAATCGATCCGGTTGCGACCTGAATAATCAGGGTCGTCACGAACAGGCTCAGCACCAGTCTGGGATTTTTAAGCGAGGTCAGCACCTCCCTGGCGTGTAGCATCTCTTTTTTCGCAACGGGGGTGAAGTTTTTCCGAATACAGAGCAGGGTGACAACAAAGCACAGGAACAGCACGCAGGCGGTGATAAAGAACACCGGACGCAGGCCATAGCTATCGGCCATGAGTCCGCCGGCCAGTGGCCCCAGCAGGGCACCGCTTACGCCGCCGGTTGAGAGTGTGCCCAGCGCCCAGCCGCTCTTATGGCGAGGAATTTGCGTGGCAATCAGGGCATTGGCATTGGGAATAAATCCTCCCAGCAAACCCAGCAACGCGCGCAAAATCAGGAACTGCCAGACGTTCTGCGCCACGCCCATCAGCGCCATGATAATGGCCATCCCCAGCGCCGAGCGCAGCAGCATGATTTTACGCCCCTTGCGGTCGGCAAGGCCGCCCCAGAAGGGCGAGGCTATCGCGGAGAACAGGAACGTGATGCTGAATACCAGGCCGGACCACATATTGAGCGCGCTATGGCCCGTCACGCCCAGCTGTTCAACATAGAGCGGCAGAAAAGGCATGACCAGGCTAAACGCCGCGCCGGTGAGAAAACAGCCAAGCCACGCAACAGTGAGGTTACGCTTCCAGTTTATGGGGGCATCTGAAGGTGACATAACAATCCGCATAATGAGGTGCTGAGCACCTGAAGCAAGAAGTAATAAGCCTGCTAATTATGCGCCTGGGTTATGATTGCCGCAATGAGGGGGAGCTTTTAAAGCTAAAACAGGATGCGACCCTGAGGATCGCATCCTGAAAATCAATAGCGGGACGGCGTGCCTTTTGGCCGCGTTTTAAAGCGGCGGTGCAACCACATGTACTGCTCGGGTGCGAGCATGATGCATTTCTCTACGATACCGTTCATCCAGCGCGCGGTGGTTTCTGCATCGTCAAGCGGCGGCGCGAGTTCCGGTTCCAGCATCATCAACTCGTAGCCCGAACCGTCAGGCTTGCGGCGGGGAACAAAGGGTACGATGGCGGCTTTGGACATCCGCGCCAGCATCCAGGTGCCGGTGGTTGTGGCGGCCTCTTCAACGGCGAAGAAGGGGACAAAAACGCTGGCCTGTGGGCCATAGTCGTGGTCGGGGGCATACCAGACCACTTCGCCGGATTTCAGCGCACGGATCATTCCCTTCAGATCTTTACGGTCGATCATGCTTTTGTTGGAGCGCATGCGGCCGTTGGTCTGGATTAAATCGATGACCGGGTTATCGTTAGGGCGATAAACGCCAATGCCGGGCGCCTGCATGCCGAACATACGCGCCCCGATTTCGAGCGTCAGAAAATGGACGCCGATCAGCAGAACGCCCGTCTGGTTGGCCTGAAGCGTATGCACGGGATCCATGCCGGTTCCCGTTACCTCGCTCCAGCGGGCCATGCGTTTGTCCGGCCAGAACCACGCCATGCCGGTTTCCATAAGGCCCATCCCAACGGATTCGAAGTTCTTCGCGACCATATTGTGACGCTCTGAGTCGCTCATCTGCGGAAAACACAGCTCAAGGTTGCGGTACGCGATTCTGGCGCGACGCTTCATGAATAGTTGTGCGAAACGGCCCAGAAATTTACCCAACCGAAAAATAACAGGGTAGGGAAGCTGTACCAGAAGCCATAAAAAGCCGATGCCAAGCCAGGTCAACCAATAGCGGGGATGCAAAAGGGCGGCAGTAAATGTTGGTAACTGGGTCATGTCTTTCCTGTGTTCAAACGTCCTGTTTTGCTAGTGTCTCATTTTTTGAGGCGTAGCCAAAATATCTGCTTTCGAAGCGTGCACGAATACAGCAATTGTTAAGCCTGATTAATCAGGGTGTGTGAAATGTAGCGTAAATTGTGTGGATGTAAATTGGTTTTGTTTGCTATATGATGCCGACCGAATTTTCATTCTCTCTAACGATTCCAGGACTGTACACCATGCCAGTGTTACACAACCGCGTGTCGAATGAGATGTTAAAAGCGCGTATGTTGGCTGAAACCGAACCGCGCACCACCATCTCATTCTATAAATACTTCACGATCGACGATCCGCAGGCGACCCGCGATGCGCTTTATCAGGCGTTCACGGCGCTGAACGTCTTCGGCCGCGTCTACCTTGCCCGTGAAGGCATTAACGCGCAGATTAGCGTACCGGAAAGCAAAGTCAGCGCCTTCCGTGACGTACTTTATCAGTTTGACCCGGCCCTTAACGGCTTACGCCTGAACATTGCCCTGGATGATGACGGGAAATCCTTCTGGGTGCTGCGCATGAAGGTGCGTGAACGCATCGTGGCGGACGGTATCGACGATCCTGAGTTTAACCCGGCGGACGTCGGTGAATACCTGAAGGCGGCGGAAGTGAATGCGATGCTGGACGATCCGGATGCCGTGTTTATTGATATGCGTAACCACTATGAGTATGAGGTGGGGCATTTCGAGAACGCGATGGAAATCCCGGCCGATACCTTCCGCGAGCAGCTGCCGAAAGCGGTTGAGATGATGCAGGAGCATAAAGATAAGAAGATCGTTATGTACTGCACCGGCGGTATCCGCTGTGAGAAAGCCAGCGCGTGGATGAAGCACAACGGCTTTAATAAGGTCTGGCACATTGAAGGCGGCATTATCGAGTACGCTCGCCGCGCCCGTGAGCAGGGGCTGCCGGTACGCTTTATCGGGAAAAACTTTGTCTTTGACGAGCGTATGGGTGAACGTATTTCGGACGACGTCATTGCCCAGTGCCACCAGTGCGGCGCGCCGTGCGATACCCACACCAACTGCAAAAACGACGGTTGTCATCTGCTGTTCATTCAGTGCCCGGCCTGTGCCGAGAAGTTTAACGGTTGCTGTAGCGAGCTGTGCAGCGAAGAGAGCATCCTGCCGGAAGAAGAGCAGCGTCGCCGTCGCGCAGGACGTGAAAACGGCAACAAGATTTTCAATAAATCTCGCGGTCGTCTGAATACCAAACTGGGTATCCCTGACCCGGAATGATAATAATGCCCGGCACGTTGAAAGCCTGCCGGGCGACGTTATTATGATTTCTGCTGTACACCTTCAACGGAAATAATCAGCTCCACGTCCTGAGACGCCGGGCCTAAATCCGTTGTGATATTAAAATCTTTCAGGTGAATTTTCCCTGCCGCTTCGAAGCCTGCGCGTTTACCGCCCCACGGATCGTCACCCTCGCCCAGTAATTTCGCATCAAGCGTGACCGGTTTGGTTACGCCGTTAAGCGTCAGGTTGCCGGTAATATTCAGCTTATCACCCTCTTTCTTCACCTCAGTAGAAGTGAAGGTCGCCTGCGGGAATTTCGCGACGTTGAGGAATTCCCCACTGCGCAGGTGTTTATCGCGCTCTGCGTGGTTCGTGTCGACGCTGTTTGTATTAATGGTCACATTGACTTTATCGGCTGCGGGATTTTTTTCGTCAAAGGTGAATGTGCCGTCAAAATCCTTAAAGGTGCCGTACAGCCAGCTATATCCCAGGTGCTGAATACGGAAATTGACGAAAGCGTGCTGGCCCTCTTTATCTATTTTATAATCCGCCGCCACGGCGGAGCCGGCGGTGAATAACAGAGAACCCAGTGCGATACCCAGCAGGTGTTTTTTCATTTTATGCTCCAGAGTCAACTGACGAGCGGCCAAGCATGCGCTTTAGCGTATCGTCTTTATCAATAAAATGGTGTTTGAGGGCGGCAAGCCCGTGCAGCACGGACAGAATCACCACGCTCCAGGCGAGCCAGAGGTGAACAACCCCCGCCGTGTCGGCCTGAGCGCCGGCATCGCTAAGGGTTGCCGGAACCTCGAACAGGCCAAAAACGTTAATCGGCTTACCGTCAGCCGTCGAAATAAGATAGCCGCTAATCAGGATGGCAAACAGCAGCGCATAAAGGGCAATATGCGCGGCGACTGCACTGACGCGGGTAAATTTGCTATGAGTCTTTTGCGCGGCGGGCGGCGGGGAAATGTGCCGCCAGATCACGCGGAAAACCAGCCCCAGCATCAGCAGGACACCAATACTTTTATGCAATTCCGGTGCCTGGTGATACCAGCCATCGTAATAGCTGAGCGTGACCATCCATAGTCCAAGTCCAAACATACCGTAGACGGCAAGAGCAAATATCCAGTGCAAACCTATGGATATTATTCCGTAGCGCCGGGAGGAGTTACGCCATTGCATCAGAATGTCCATTTTCAAATTAACCGAAGGGTAAAAATGAACGGGAAGGCGGGATATTGCAACTGAAATAATTGGCTATTGATTTTTATTTTATTTATTTCAGCAATTTTGAAAAGGATCGCTAACGCTAATTCAATCTCTTCGTGCAAGATGAAATTATAAGTTTCAATAAAGATAAATTAACGTCAATTATTGTCAGTAAGGCTTTTCAGTAAAATACAATGTAAACAAAATCAATAATGGCCAGCAGCGCCCACAATAAGAGATAGAGCATAAAATGCTCGCGAATATTATTCATCAGAAAGCTAACGATCTTGCGCATAACGCCCCAACATGCGGTGTGAATGAAGCGGGCCCCGTGACCTCCGGAGCCCGTGCGGATTATCCGTTAAAACGCGAGAGGGAGAAGGGCGTCAGATCAAACTGCGGCGCAATGCCCTGGGCAAACTGCGCGGCGATTTCACCCAGAACGGAAGCAAACTTAAAGCCGTGGCCGCTCAGTCCGGTGATGAGCAGGGTGTTGTCATGCCCCGGCAGCGTATCAATGATAAAGTCTTCATCCGGCGTATTGTCGTAGGTACAGGCCGCGCCATACAGCAAGCCACCGACGCCCGGAAGAATAGTGCGCAGGAACGGGAAGGCCTCTGAACCATCCTGTGGGAAGGCGCCGAAAGGTTTACGCTCTTCAGGGGAGGAGATCGCCTGGCCGCCGTTGTGTTTACCGATTTTCAGCGCGTCTTTTTCTGACGGGAAGCCGTAGAACTGGTCGCCGTTGGGTAATTCGCCGGTGAAGGCCGGGAATTTATTCTGGGCGCTGTAACGACCATCCGACTGGAACCAGGAGAAGACCTTGCGCACCGGCTGGATCGGCAGATCGGGCAGCAGGCGGGTAACCCAGGTACCTGCGCTGACCAGCAGGCGGGACGCTGAATAATCGCCGTCAATAGTGGTGACCGTGACGCCATTATCATCATGGGTGATGGCCTCTACCGGACAGTTGAACAGCTGCGCGCAGCCTGCCTTCGCAGCAAGCTCGATCCAGGTTTTGATCGCCGTTTCGCAATGGAGCACCCCGGAGTGGGCTTCAAAGAGGCCAATATAATCGTCCGGGACGGTAATTTCGGGCCAGCGTGCGGTAATGCCCGTCGCGTCCAGCTTCTCAACGTCCAGATTAAACGCTTTCGCGCTGCGTTCGACGCCAGCGAGAAACGCAGAATGTGCCGGGCCCAGGTTGATGACGCCCGTACGCTCGAAAATACGATCTTCGGTCTGTTTCGCCAGTTCATCCCAGAGCGTCTGGGCGCGAAGCACCAGCGGAACGTAGCGTTCACCTTCACCGTACGCATGGCGGATGAGGCGGGTATCGCCATGATGGCTGCCTTCCGCATGAGGAGGCAGATGGCTATCGATCATCAGAACCTTCAGACCTGCCTGTGTTGCGTAATAGCCTGCGGCAGATCCTACGGAGCCGCTGCCAATAATGATTAAGTCGTATCTCATATGCATCTCATAAACTGATGTTTTGTTAGCAGAGTAATTAACAACGCGGGGTTAGACAAGGGAGAAATAAATAAGGCACCGCGAGGGTGCCTGTAGAGAGAAAAGTGGGCATAAGCTTAGTGCCGTTTATACTCATTTTCCTGATAGTCGCCAGATTCTATTTTTGCAATACCTGCTTCTAAAATAGAAATAAACTGACGGGCGACGTCTGTTGTTAGCCACAGCGTCTGTCCAACTTCCGCTTCTTCACGGTTGAGTTGATTTGGGGTCTGGTAGTGCAAACGCAGCATCAGCGCATCGTAGCTATCTACGGTACTGATATCCCAGCCAACAAGTGGGTGGGTCTGGATGACTTCACTATTCTTTTCCATTATAACCCCCTTAATGCGTGTTAGAAGACAACGGCTTTGAGGTTCAATGCATGTTTTTCTGAAAGCAACTTCAGTATACCAAGTAATAAGGGTTCCGAAGGGAAAAATAAACAGGTGGCAACACATTTTTCTGCTTTTTAGGATTGTTCGAACAATAAAACACCATCTCGTTCACGATTTTTAAAGAAGATGCCGAATTATTTTGAACTTACAGGATTATGAGGCAAAAAAAAGCCGGGGCGACCCGGCAAAAAAACACAATGAGGGAGCAGTGTTAATCCGTGATGAACCAGTCGTCAGCGCTTTCCCACGTTTCCTGGAGGATTTCGCTGATGCGATCTTTATCTTCTTTTGCGGCGCCAATGACGGAGAGGTTGTTCGCCGCGGCGTAACGCACCGTGACGGCACCCGCGTTGTCGGGAAAGGTGTTGTTAATACGACGGGATAATTCGCCTGCCAGTGCATCAAGCGCGCCGGCAGGCAGAACGGTAGTTTTGGCTATGGTGACTTCAATACGCATAAATGCCCCCTGTGTAATATACTGTTTATTTATACAGGTATATTATCAGTTTGACAACAAGGGGCACTGATTTTTTAACGTTTTACCGTCCAGCTTACGGTTTCACCCGCCAGGAAGGGGATCAGCGTGTCGTCCGTCAGGGCAATGGACTCCTCAACGTGGCTCGCTTTACGCTCCAGTTCGATGAAGGTGTCGTTGACCGGCAGGCCGTAGAAGCGCGGGCCGTTAAGGGAGCAGAATGCTTCGAAATGTTCCAGCGCGTTCATCTCTTCAAACACGGTTGCGTAGCTGGCAAGCGCCGTTGGGGCGTTGAAGCAGCCCGCGCAGCCGCAGCTCGCCTCTTTACGATGGCGGGCGTGAGGCGCGGAATCAGTACCGAGGAACGCGCGGGAGAACCCGCTGGCGACCAGCTCGCGCAGCGCCTGCTGGTGGATGTTGCGCTTAAGAATAGGCAGGCAGTAGAGGTGAGGGCGCACCCCGCCCACCAGCATGTGGTTACGGTTAAACATCAGGTGCTGTGGCGTAATGGTGGCGGCGATAAGATCGTTGCCGTCACGCACGTACTCTGCCGCGTCTTTGGTGGTGATATGCTCGAAGACCACCTTCAGCGCCGGCAGGCGCTGGCGCAAAGGCTCCATCACGGTCTCGATAAAACGGGCTTCGCGGTCGAAGATATCAATCTCGGCATGCGTTACTTCGCCGTGAACCAGCAGCGGCATACCCAGTTTCTGCATGCGTTCCAGCACCGGCATAATGGCATCAATGCTGGTGACGCCGTGGCTGGAGTTGGTGGTGGCATTCGCCGGGTAGAGTTTCGCTGCCGTAAAGACGCCTTCGTTAAACCCGCGCTCCACTTCGTTCGGATCCAGTGAATCGGTCAGATAGCAGGTCATCAACGGGGTAAAATCGTGTCCCGCAGGAACGGCGTCGAGAATGCGCTGGCGATAGGCTATCGCGGCATCGACGGTGGTGACTGGTGGCACCAGGTTAGGCATGACAATCGCGCGGCCATAAATTTCGCTGCTATAAGGCACGACGGTTTTCAGCATATCGCCATCACGCAGATGGATATGCCAGTCGTCAGGGCGGCGGATTTTAAGAACCTGGGGTTGTGCAGTCATGGAAGCTCCGGCTTGTCAGGAATCAGTCATAAGGATGGCTGTTTTTGCCGGACACAAATCATAAGCGGAAACGTTTTCGTTTGCACACTTTTCCGTGAAAAAAAAGGGCGCCGCAGCGCCCTTCAGATTAATCGGTGAAAGGAATGATAATTTCGCCCGGTTTCACCTCTATACCTTTTGCATATTTTTTCGCCAGAGCTTCACCCTTGCTTTTGTCTTCACTTAAGACGTACGCGGGCTGCTGGTTAAAGTAATTCCGCAGCGACTGATTCAGATAGGGCATCAGGGTTTGCAGAACCGGCGCCATCTTGTCCGGAGACACCTTCGCGTCGACCACTTCCATCTCCTGCAGGAAAATCGCCCCTTTCTCTTTGTTGAAAACAGGGAGTGCCTTCAGCTTGAGCTTGATGTTGGCTTTCTGATTGCCAAAGAGGGAGGACATATCGAGGTCCGCATCACCGGCCAGGGTGACTTTGTTTGGCTCTTCACGTCCGATTTGACTGGTGAGGTTTGTGAGCACGATATGCGCATCGGCAAGACCCGGTACGCCAATGTCTTTCGAGAAATTGTTATGTTTTTCCAGCGCCTGATTAATTTCCTGTTCACTGACGGTGTATTGCGTGAGCTGGTTACAGCCAACCAGCAGGCCGCTGACAATCAATGCCGCGGCTAAGACAATTTTCTTCATAGTGTTCCTCAACGAAAAATCGGCGCTTCTGTCCTGTTACGCCAGTATGTCAGCGTGAATGGGCAGAAACCAGCAGAAAAAACTGAGAAGTGGGGCGGGAAGGGCTCCCGCCCGAGGGAAAGGCTACGCGCCAGGCTCGAGCATGCTGCTCGCGCTGCGTTTCTGGCTGAACTGCCACCACAGGGCGAGTAGCGTCATAAAGCCCACCACGCCCAGCATCATCCACGGAAGTTCAGGTTGATTTAACGCTTTGCCAGCATCAAACAACCAGCCGCCGCCGGCGTAACCTAATGCCCCGCCAAGCGCCAGCCCCAGTCGGCTGAACCCCATATAGCTGCCGCGTGCACGCGCATCCGCAAGCGAGGCGCTCAGCGTTTCGCGGGCAGGCTCGGCGATGATCGAGCCAATATAGAACGTGCAAATCAACGTAAACAGCTGCTGGAGCGTGTTCACCAGGCCGATCGGCATCATGCTCAGCGTCATCAGGAACAGTCCGGCCATCAGGCGATGCTCCAGGCGAAAACGCCGCTCGCTCCAGCGGGCAATCGGATAGAGGAGCGTTAACGACAGGCAGGCTTCGATGGCGTACATCCATTTCACCGCCGCAGGGGTACCTGCAATGTCGTTAACCATGATCGGCAGCATCAGCATGACCTGCACGGCCAGCATGTAATATCCCGTCAGGGTCAACACATAGGTGACAAAACGTTTGTCGCGCAGAACGCGGCCCAGCCCTTCCCGAACCGGCGCTTTCACCGTTGACAGTTTCCACGCCGGCAGGAACAGGCCATTAAACAGCGCGCACAGCATAAAGAGCACCGCCCCAGCCGCGCAGACCAGACGGAAATCATACTGCAGCAGCCAGCTTCCCAGCAGGGCGCCGATAACCGCCCCGGCACTGTCCTGCATCATCAGAATGGAGAAGAAACGGCCGCGGTGCTGCGGGCGAATCAGCTTTACCACCAGCGCGGTGCGGGGCGGATCGAACAGCGTGCCCCCGATACCGGAGAGGAAACAGGAGAACCAGAGCAGCCAGGGCTCCTGGGCGACCGCCATCGTGGCAAACCCTGCCGCGCGCAGCAGCATACCGGTGACGATCATCGGTTTCGCGCCAAAACGGTCGGCAATGGCCCCGCCAAAGACGCCCAGGCCCTGCTGGACAAACTGGCGTAGCCCCAGGGCAATGCCGACCATTAATGCCGCCCAGCCCATCTGATCGACAAAGCGGATCGAAATAAGCGGAAAAACGACAAAAAAGCCGAGCACGACCAGCATGTTATCGACGAGCAGGAAATATTTACCCAGGCTCCTGGCCTGTGATACGCGGGACATTTTCCCTCCAGGGAAAATAAGATGGTGAGCACGCTAACATTCTGCGGTGTCGCCGCGTTTTTTCCCACCCCTGCACGTGACAATATTTTTTTATCAAAAGGGTGCTTTGATAGAGAGTTCTCATCGAAAAATGTGAAAAGAGGTGAAAATGGTATGTCACTGTTTTCACAGACGGCGCAGGCGCAGGTATAGTAAAGCTAATGGGCAGGCTGAAGTGACGGGAAGGAGTGGTATCGATGTTTGGCTATCGCAGTAATGTGCCAAAAGTGCGTCTGACAACGGACAGGCTGGTCGTTCGTCTGGTGCATGAGCGTGATGCCTGGCGTCTGGCGGATTATTACGCCGAGAATCGCCAGTTTTTAAAACCCTGGGAACCCGTTCGGGATGAGAGTCATTGTTACCCTTCCGGCTGGCAGGCGCGCCTCAGCATGATTACGGAATTTCACAAGCAGGGCAGCGCGTTTTATTTCGCGCTGCTGGATCCTGAAGAGAAAGAGATTATCGGGATCGCCAATTTTTCAAACGTGGTGCGGGGATCGTTTCACGCCTGCTACCTGGGCTACTCCATCGGCCAGAAGTGGCAGGGGCAGGGGCTGATGTACGAGGCGCTGACGGTAGCGATCCGCTATATGCAACGCACCCAGCACATTCATCGCATTATGGCGAACTATATGCCGCATAACCAGCGCAGCGGAAATCTGCTGGCGCGTTTAGGGTTCGAGAAAGAGGGTTACGCCAAAGACTATCTGCTGATAGAC
Organism: Enterobacter cloacae complex sp. IR53041; assembly: GCF_049238285.1. Classification (NCBI taxonomy): domain Bacteria; kingdom Pseudomonadati; phylum Pseudomonadota; class Gammaproteobacteria; order Enterobacterales; family Enterobacteriaceae; genus Enterobacter; species Enterobacter cloacae complex sp. IR53041. The sequence goes on from NZ_JBMKHB010000002.1 coordinate 29,123, forward strand.
GGAGAGTGGCGCGACCACGTTCTGACGGCATTAACCACCCGGGACTGGACTGCAGGTCGTTAAGGAGAAAAGATGAAGTATCAGCTAAACGGTACAGAAGCGCGCGTGATTGGGTGCTTACTCGAAAAACAGGTCACCACGCCGGAGCAGTATCCGCTGTCCGTCAACGCCGTGACCATGGCCTGCAACCAGAAAACCAACCGCGAGCCGGTGATGAACCTCAGCGAGTATGAGGTTCAGGACGTGCTGGATGCGCTGGTCAAACGCCACTATCTGCGCACCGTCAGCGGCTTCGGCAACCGCGTGACCAAATACGAACAGCGCTTCTGTAACTCCGAATTTGGTGACCTGAAGCTGAGCAGTGCGGAAGTGGCGGTCATCACCACGCTGCTGCTGCGCGGTGCGCAAACGCCGGGAGAACTGCGCACGCGCGCTTCCCGCATGCATGAGTTCAGCGATATGCAGGAGGTCGAGCAGACCCTCGAAGGGCTGGCCGCGCGTGAAGACGGTCCTTACGTGGTGCGTCTGGCGCGCGAGCCGGGCAAGCGTGAAAGCCGCTATATGCACCTGTTCAGCGGTGAAGTTGATAGTTCAGTTAAATCCAGCGCAACCGACATAACGGCCGTAGATGATGATTTGGTTGCCCGCGTAGCGGCGCTGGAAGACGAGGTCGCCGGGCTGAAACAGCGTCTGGATGCCCTGCTGGCACATTTGGGAGACTGACGGTGAAAAAATTACGCATTGGCGTAGTAGGGCTGGGCGGTATTGCACAAAAAGCCTGGCTGCCGGTTCTGGGGGCAGCGACGGACTGGACGCTGCAAGGGGCATGGTCACCCACGCGCGAGAAAGCCGAGCGGATCTGCGAAACCTGGCGTATGCCGTATGCGGCATCGCTTCAGGATCTGGCCCGCGAGTGCGATGCGGTCTTTGTGCATACCTCAACGTCTACCCACTATCAGGTCGTGAGCGAGCTGCTCAATGCGGGCGTTCACGTTTGCGTGGATAAACCGCTGGCGGAAAATGTTCCGGACGCGGAACGCCTGATTGAGCTGGCGGCGCGTAAAAAACTGACGCTGATGGTCGGCTTCAACCGCCGCTTCGCGCCCCTTTACCAGCAGCTCAAGGCACAGTCGGGCACGTTTGCCTCGCTGCGGATGGATAAGCACCGCACGGATAGCATCGGGCCGAACGATTTGCGCTTCACGCTGCTGGATGATTATCTCCACGTTGTGGATACGGCGCTGTGGCTCGCCGGCAGCAACGCGCAGCTGCAAAGTGGCACGCTGCTCACGAACGAGCAGGGTGAAATGGTCTACGCCGAACACCATTTCGCGATTGACCATCTGCAGATCACGACCAGCATGCATCGTCGTGCCGGCAGCCAGCGAGAATGCGTCCAGGCCGTCACCGACGGGGCGTTGTACGACATTACCGACATGCGTGAATGGCGGGAAGAGAAGGGCAGCGGCGTGGTGACGCTCCCCGCGCCTGGCTGGCAGAGCACGCTTGAACAGCGCGGTTTTGCCGGTTGCGCCCGCCACTTCATCACCTGCGTGCAAAATCAGACGGTTCCTGAAACGTCCGGCGAGCAGGCCATCATGGCGCAGCGCATTGTGGAAAGGCTCTGGCGCGAGGCCATGAGTGAATAACTCGCTGTAACATCTGCGGATAGTAATTCGTTGAAATCCGGGTAGACTAAGCGCCGCTTGTAGGCTTTGCCGGGTGGCGCTTACGCTTGCCCGTCCTGGAAATCCGTATGGTTCTGGAAATTCACGTTAATGAACTTATTAAAATCGCTGGCAGCCGTCAGCTCGATGACCATGTTTTCCCGCGTGCTGGGTTTTGCGCGCGACGCCATTGTGGCAAGGGTATTTGGTGCAGGGATGGCCACGGACGCCTTTTTCGTCGCGTTCAAATTACCGAACCTGCTGCGTCGTATTTTTGCGGAAGGGGCGTTTTCCCAGGCATTCGTCCCGATCCTGGCAGAATATAAAAGCAAGCAGGGCGAGGACGCCACGCGCGTCTTTGTGTCTTATGTCTCCGGCCTCCTGACGCTGGCGCTGGCGGTGGTGACCGTCCTCGGGATGCTGGCCGCGCCCTGGGTGATTATGGTGACCGCGCCCGGCTTTGCCGATACGGCCGACAAGTTTGCCCTGACCTCGCAGCTGTTGCGCATTACTTTCCCCTATATTCTGCTGATCTCGCTGGCCTCGCTGGTGGGGGCGATCCTCAATACCTGGAACCGCTTCTCTGTACCGGCGTTTGCGCCGACGTTTCTTAACGTCAGCATGATCGGCTTTGCCCTGTTCGCCGCCCCGCACTTCAACCCGCCGGTGCTGGCGCTGGCCTGGGCGGTCACCGTCGGCGGCGTGCTGCAGCTGGCGTATCAGCTGCCGCACCTGAAAAAAATCGGCATGCTGGTGCTGCCGCGCATCAACCTCAAAGATGCCGGGGCGATGCGCGTCATCAAGCAGATGGGGCCCGCCATTCTCGGCGTCTCCGTCAGCCAGATCTCGCTGATTATCAATACCATCTTTGCCTCGTTCCTGGTGTCCGGCTCGGTTTCCTGGATGTACTACGCCGACCGCCTGATGGAGTTTCCGTCCGGGGTGCTGGGCGTGGCGTTGGGGACCATCCTGCTGCCGTCGCTGTCGAAAAGTTTTGCCAGCGGCAATCATGATGAGTATTGCCGCCTGATGGACTGGGGCCTGCGTCTCTGCTTCCTGCTGGCCCTGCCAAGCGCGGTGGCGCTGGGTATTCTGGCCAAACCGCTGACGGTGTCGCTCTTCCAGTACGGGAAATTCACTGCCTTCGATGCCGCCATGACCCAGCGCGCGCTGATTGCCTACTCGGTGGGACTGATGGGGCTGATCGTGGTGAAAGTGCTGGCGCCGGGCTTTTACTCGCGTCAGGACATCAAAACGCCGGTAAAAATTGCCATCGTGACGCTGATTATGACGCAGCTGATGAACCTGGCGTTTATTGGTCCGCTGAAACATGCCGGCCTGTCATTATCGATTGGTCTCGCGGCCTGTCTGAATGCCGGCCTGCTCTACTGGCAGCTGCGCAAGCAGGATATTTTCACGCCGCAGCCGGGTTGGGGCAGTTTCCTGATGCGTCTGATCGTTGCGGTACTGGTGATGTCTGCCGCGCTGCTTGGCATGATGCACGTGATGCCGGAGTGGTCCCTGGGCACGATGCCTTATCGTCTGATGCGCCTGATGGCCGTGGTGTGCGTTGGTGTGGTGGCGTACTTTGCCACGCTCGCGGTGCTGGGTTTCAAAGTAAAAGAGTTTGCCCGCCGGACGGCATAAACGCCAAAAGGGGAGTTCACCTCATGGTGCTCCCCACTGCATGATGAGTCGCTTATGCGTCAAATCGAAATCTTTTTCACACCTGCAATACGCGCCGTCGCCGTCTGACCATCCGCACCGTACAGACCGGTTTCTTTATGCGGTTTCAACACCTCAAGCGCCTGCTGATTACGCTCAATCTGCCCTTCCAGTAGCCAGCCGTTATGCTGGTTAAGATCGCGCAGGTGCTGGGTTTTTTCGGTAATGGTCTGCCAGCGCTCAATAATATCGTCATTGGCGCTGCGCTTAGGATCTTGCTCAGCGCGTCGCTGCTGCTCCAGATAATCCAGCGTTGCCAGAAGCGAACTTTTGTCTTCAGTAATACGCTGCAGTGCGCTGCCGTTGATGTGACCGGAAGAGAGATGCTGCTGTTCAGCGTCCATTACCGTTTTCAGGTCGTTCAGGACAACCGTCATTTGATCCAGTATTTCTGACAGTCGACTCATACGGTTAGTTACTCTGTAAGAAACTCTGTGCTTCCTGAATCAGGGCGTCAGCGATTTTGCTGGTGTCCATTTTCAGCTCACCGTTACGAATAGCTGTTTTCAGCGCTTCAACACGTTCCATATTGATATCGTTGCTGCCCGGCTGCATCAGTTTTGCCTGCGCGTCGCTCAGGGTCACGCTGGTGCTGTTGGACGTTGACGGTTTTTCCAGGCGCGTTTTCTGCGCCGTTGCGTCATTCGTTTCGCGAGGTTGTACAGCGCTTACCGGCTTCAGGGCTGATGTACGATCAATGCTCATAGTGTTGTCCTCATCGAGGGTTCGCGGCGTTTGCGCCTGACATCATCATTAGTGGAATATTTATCGGCACGCGCCGCGAAATCTTTAAAAAGATTATAGGTTAATCAGAATATTCCCATCAGCATCGACGGTTCCGCTCACCACCTGGCCTGAGGACATTCTGACGCGGGCGTTTTGCGCCACCGCGGCATTGTTCAACGCTTTCCCTTCACTGTTGATGCTAAAGCCATCTCCGTTGGCCACCACCATCACCTGTTGGCCTGCTTTTACCCGCCATGCCTGACGCAGCATGGAGATCTGTATCGGCTGGCCTGGCGCGACGTCGCGCAGGCTGACGGCGTCCTGTGCCTGGTTAATATCCAGCATGGTGCGTGGCGGCAGCTGATCCAGACGGCCGCGCTTCAAGGTCACGCTGTTTGTCTGCAGTACGCTGCCGCGCGCAATGGGCACGGCGGCGACAACATAATTGCCCGTCGCCTGAACGGCAACCTGTAAATAGCGTTTTTCGTTGGCGCAGCGTGCCAGCACGTTCACATTCCCCCAGAGCTTTGTGAACCCTACCACGCTGAAGGACGGCTGGTCGCACGTCGGGTACAGATTCGGTGGCGTGCGCACGGTAACGGTCACGTCATCGCTAAAGCCTGCCAGTTTTTCAGCAAAAAAAGCCGTTAGCCGATCCTGTAACCCATCAGCCTGCGCCAGAGGGCTTAACAGCAAGAGCGCCGCCACCAGACCACGTTTTAACGTTTGCATCGCAAGTTCCACCGTTTCCAGAGTTGAACGAATTCTACCTGCTGTGGTTTTGCATCAACGGAATAAATAGCGACGCATTTTGCGCTTATTCCGTCGATAGGGGAGACCGGGGGAGATTTAAGCTGTGAACTGAAATTTTGCCATCAGCGGAGGAGACATGCTCGATAAACTCGACGCCGCGTTACGTTTTCAGCAGGAAGCGCTCAACTTACGCGCCCAGCGGCAGGAGATTTTAGCCGCCAATATCGCTAACGCCGATACCCCGGGGTATCAGGCGCGCGATATTGATTTTTCCAGTGAACTCAAAAAGGTGATGGAGCGTGGACGTGCCGAAGGAACGGGTGTTGCACTTGCCATGACATCCTCTCGCCATATTCCTGCTCAGGCGATGACCGCGCCAGCGACCGATTTACTTTATCGCATTCCCGATCAGCCCTCACTCGACGGTAACACCGTGGATATGGACCGGGAGCGTACCCAGTTTGCCGACAACAGCCTGAAATACCAGACGGGCCTGACCGTACTCGGCGGACAAATCAAAGGCATGATGAACGTCCTGCAGGGGGGGAATTGATAGATGGCCTTGCTGAATATTTTTGATATCGCCGGTTCGGCGTTAACCGCACAGTCCAAGCGCCTGAACGTGGCCGCCAGTAACCTCGCGAACGCCGACAGCGTCACCGGACCCGACGGCCAGCCTTATCGTGCCAAACAGGTTGTCTTTCAGGTCGATGCTGCGCCAGGCGCGGCGACGGGCGGCGTGAAGGTCTCGGATGTGGTGGAGAGCCAGGCCCCGGACAGGCTGGTGTATGAGCCGGGTAACCCACTGGCGGATGCCAGCGGATACGTGAAGATGCCAAACGTGGATGTGGTGGGTGAGATGGTGAACTCCATGTCGGCTTCCCGTAGCTACCAGGCCAACGTCGAAGTGCTTAATACCGTGAAGAGCATGATGCTCAAAACACTCACTCTCGGCCAGTAAAGGAGACATGCATGTCCATCGCCGTAAATGTGAATGATCCGACGAACTCGGGTGTTAACAACACAAAGAGTACGACGGGTTCTAACTCCCTGACGGGAAGTAACGCCGCCGATCTTCAGGGCAGCTTTCTGACGCTGCTGGTGGCGCAGCTTAAGAACCAGGATCCCACTAACCCGATGCAGAACAACGAACTGACCACGCAGCTTGCGCAGATCAGCACCGTTAGCGGCATTGAGAAACTCAACACCACCCTTGGTTCCGTCTCTGGACAGATTAATAGCGCCCAGTCTCTGCAGGCGGCAAGCCTGATTGGCCACGGGGTGATGATCCCGGGAACCACGATTCTGGCAGGCACCAGCACCACCGAAGGCAATACCACAACGTCCACAACGCCGTTTGGCGTTGAGCTGCAGCAGGCGGCGGAGAAAGTTACCGCAACCATTACCGACAGCAACGGCACTGTCGTGCGCACCATTGATATCGGCGAGCTGAAGGCGGGCGTTCACACCTTTACGTGGGATGGCAGCCTGACCGACGGCACGAAAGCGCCAAACGGTGCTTACAAAGTCGCGATCAGCGCCAGCAACGGGACGACCCAGCTGGTGGCGCAGCCGCTGCAGTTCGCGCTGGTCCAGGGCGTGATTAAAGGAAGCGACGGCAACAAACTGGATTTGGGAACCTCTGGTTCCACCACACTCGACGAAGTTCGGCAGATTATCTAAGCCTTAACACTTATCAGGAGTAAGTCATGGCCTTTTCTCAAGCGGTCAGCGGCCTGAATGCTGCGGCCACCAACCTGGACGTCATTGGCAACAACATCGCCAACTCCGCGACCTATGGTTTTAAATCCGGTTCTGCTTCCTTTGCAGACATGTTTGCCGGTTCCAAAGTCGGCCTGGGCGTGAAAGTTGCGGGCATCACGCAGGACTTTAGCGACGGCACCACCACCAACACCGGTCGTGGTCTGGACGTTGCCATCAGCCAGAACGGTTTCTTCCGTATGGTCGACTCCAACGGCTCTGTGTTCTACAGCCGTAACGGCCAGTTCAAGCTGGATGAAAACCGTAATCTGGTGAACATGCAGGGGATGCAGTTAACGGGGTATCCGGTTGCCGGGACGCCATCAACGGTTCAGACCGGGGCGAACCCACAGGTCATTAATATCCCAACCACGCTGATGGCCGCGAAGTCCACCACCACGGCTTCCCAGCAGATTAACCTGAATTCCACCGATACCGCGCCGACCACCGCCTTTGATCCGGCTAACCCGGACACGTACAACAAAAAAGGTACGGTGACCGTCTTTGATAGCCAGGGTAATGCGCACAACATGAACCTGTTTTATGTCAAAGATGCGACCCCGGCTAACTCCTGGAAAGTGTATGCCCAGGACGGTAGCGTCGCAGGCAGCACGGCGGCACTGGCCACCACGCTGACCTTCGATAATAACGGTACGCTGACCGGTGGTGGAAATATCAACATCACTACCGCGACCATCCCAGGTGCGACGCCAGCGACCTTCGCCATGAGTTTTGCTAACTCCATGCAGCAGAACACCGGTGCGAACAATATCGTCGCGACCAGCCAGAATGGTTTTAAACCAGGAGACCTGGTGAGCTACCAAATCAATGACGACGGCACTGTGGTCGGTAACTATTCCAATGAGCAGACCCAGGTTCTGGGCCAGATCGTGCTGGCAAACTTCGCCAACAACGAAGGTCTGAAATCGGAAGGCGACAACGTCTGGTCTGCCACCCAGTCCTCCGGCGTGGCGCTGCTGGGTACTGCCGGAAGCGGTAACTTCGGCACGCTGACCAACGGTGCGCTGGAAGCCTCTAACGTCGATCTGAGTAAAGAGCTGGTGAACATGATCGTCGCGCAGCGTAACTATCAGTCGAACGCGCAGACCATCAAAACCCAGGATCAGATCCTCAACACGCTGGTTAACCTGCGTTAAGCGGCTAACAGGAAAGCGCAATGGATCACGCAATATATACCGCGATGGGCGCGGCAAGTCAGACGCTCAATCAGCAGGCCGTTACCGCCAGCAACCTGGCAAACGCCTCAACGCCGGGCTTTCGCGCGCAGCTTAATGCGCTGCGCGCGGTGCCGGTAGAAGGGCTTTCCCTGCCGACCCGTACGCTGGTGACGGCATCAACCCCTGGTGCCGATATGACGCCAGGGCAGATGGATTACACCTCACGCCCGCTGGACGTGGCTCTGCAGCAGGACGGCTGGCTGGCGGTGCAAACGGCGGACGGTAGCGAAGGCTATACCCGTAACGGGAACATCCAGGTGAGCGCGACGGGCCAGCTGACGATTCAGGGGCATCCGGTGATGGGGGAAGCGGGTCCGCTGACCGTACCGGAAGGTTCTGAGCTGACTATCGCTGCGGACGGCACCATTTCGGCGCTCAACCCGGGCGACCCGGCCAATACCGTTGCGCCCGTCGGTCGTCTGAAGCTGGTCAAGGCGGAAGGCAAAGAGGTGCAGCGTGGCGACGACGGCATGTTCCGTCTGACCCAGGCGGCGCAGGCGACGCGGGGTGCCACCTTACAGGCCGATCCGAGCATCCGCGTGATGTCTGGTGTTCTGGAAGGCAGTAACGTCAAGCCGGTCGAAGCCATGACCGACATGATCGCCAGCGCCCGTCGTTTTGAAATGCAGATGAAGATCATCAGCAGCGTCGATGAAAACGCGGGCAAGGCTAACCAACTTCTGGCTATGAGCTAACAGGATTCCTTATGATCAGTTCTTTATGGATCGCGAAAACTGGCCTGGACGCCCAGCAAACCAATATGGACGTGATTGCCAACAACCTGGCAAACGTGAGCACCAATGGTTTCAAGCGTCAACGCGCCGTTTTCGAAGATTTGCTTTATCAAACCATCCGCCAGCCGGGCGCGCAGTCTTCTGAACAGACGACGCTGCCATCGGGCCTGCAGATCGGTACCGGTGTTCGTCCGGTGGCGACCGAGCGTCTGCACAGCCAGGGCAACCTGTCTCAGACCAACAACAGCAAAGACGTGGCGATCAAAGGCCAGGGCTTCTTCCAGGTGCAGCTGCCTGACGGGACTTCTGCCTACACTCGCGACGGCTCGTTCCAGGTCGATCAGAACGGCCAGCTGGTGACGGCGGGCGGTTTCCAGGTTCAGCCTGCGATTACCATCCCGGCGAACGCCCTGAGCATTACCATCGGACGTGACGGTGTGGTCAGCGTAACCCAGCAGGGGCAGGCTGCGCCGGTTCAGGTTGGGCAGCTCAACCTGACCACCTTCATGAACGATACCGGTCTGGAAAGCATTGGTGAGAACCTCTACACCGAGACGCAATCCTCCGGTACGCCAAATGAGAGCACCCCGGGCCTGAACGGCGCGGGCCTGCTGTATCAGGGCTATGTTGAAACCTCCAACGTGAACGTGGCGGAAGAGCTGGTGAATATGATCCAGGTTCAGCGCGCGTATGAAATTAACAGTAAAGCAGTGTCGACGACCGACCAGATGCTGCAGAAACTGACGCAACTCTAAGGTGTAGCCCGGTGCGGTAAACGCCGCGCCGGCTCCCTGTTTTCGAAGATGAAGGCAATGCAAAAAAACGCGGCGTTTCGTTATCCGATTCTGACTGTTCTGGCCGTCACCCTCAGCGGGTGTGCCTGGATCCCGTCTAAACCTTTGGTCCAGGGTGCGACGACTGCCCAACCCGTTCCTGGCCCTGCGCCAGTAGTCAACGGCTCCATTTTCCAGACCGCGCAGCCGATTAATTACGGCTATCAGCCGCTGTTTGAAGATCGCCGCCCGCGTAACGTCGGCGATACATTGACCATTGTGCTGCAGGAAAACGTCAGCGCGAGCAAGAGCTCGTCGGCGAACGCCAGCCGCGATGGCAAAACGAATTTTGGCTTCGATACCGTCCCGCGCTACCTGCAGGGACTGTTCGGCAACGCGCGTGCTGATGTCGATGCCTCTGGCGGCAACACCTTTAACGGTAAAGGTGGCGCGAACGCCAGCAACACCTTCAGCGGCACGCTGACGGTCACGGTTGACCAGGTACTGGTTAACGGCAACTTACACGTGGTGGGTGAAAAACAGATCGCCATCAACCAGGGCACTGAATTCATTCGCTTCTCGGGCGTGGTTAACCCTCGCACCATCAGCGGCACCAACACCGTTCCGTCCACCCAGGTGGCGGATGCGCGCATTGAGTACGTCGGTAACGGCTACATTAATGAAGCGCAAAATATGGGTTGGCTGCAGCGCTTCTTCCTTAACTTATCGCCGATGTAAGCGAGGTGACCCATGTTTAAATCGATCTTCGCCGTGGCGCTCGCGCTGGTGGCTACCTTTGCCCAGGCTGACCGTATTCGCGATCTCACCAGCGTACAGGGCGTGCGTGAAAACTCGCTGATTGGCTATGGCCTGGTGGTGGGGCTGGACGGTACCGGTGACCAGACGACCCAGACCCCCTTTACCACCCAAAGTCTGAACAACATGCTTTCCCAGCTCGGCATTACCGTGCCGGCGGGAACTAACATGCAGCTGAAAAACGTGGCGGCAGTAATGGTCACCGCATCCTACCCGGCGTTTGCGCGTCAGGGACAGACCATTGACGTGGTAGTCTCCTCAATGGGTAACGCCAAAAGCCTGCGCGGCGGTACGCTGCTGATGACTCCGCTGAAAGGCGTCGACAGCCAGGTTTATGCGCTGGCGCAGGGGAACATTCTGGTCGGCGGTGCGGGTGCATCCGCAGGCGGAAGCAGCGTGCAGGTGAACCAGCTCAACGGCGGACGGATTACCAACGGGGCGATCATTGAGCGTGAACTGCCGACCCAGTTTGGCGCGGGCAACACCATCAACCTGCAGCTCAATAATGAAGACTTCACGATGGCGCAGCAGATTGCCGATACCATCAACCGCAGCCGCGGCTACGGTAATGCCACGGCACTCGATGCGCGCACCGTGCAGATCCGTACCTCCACCGGCAGCAGCAACCAGGTGCGCATGCTGGCCGATATCCAGAATATGGAAGTGAACGTTCCGGTCCAGGATGCGAAGGTGATCATCAACTCCCGAACTGGCTCGGTGGTGATGAACCGGGAAGTGTCGCTCGACAGCTGTGCCGTGGCGCAGGGGAACCTGTCGGTGACGGTAAACCGCTCCGCGAACGTGAGCCAGCCGGACACGCCGTTTGGCGGTGGTCAGACGGTGGTAACCCCGCAAACGCAGATTGATTTACGTCAGAGCGGTGGGTCTTTACAGAGCGTGCGATCAAGCGCCAACCTGAACAGCGTGGTGCGCGCCCTGAACGCCCTGGGCGCAACGCCGATGGATCTGATGTCCATTCTGCAATCCATGCAAAGCGCGGGCTGCCTGCGCGCCAAACTGGAAATCATCTAATGCTGACCGATAGCAAACTGTTGACCAGTGCAGCCTGGGACGCCCAGTCGCTCAACGAACTGAAAACCAAAGCAGGCAAAGACCCGGCGGCGAATATCCGCCCGGTCGCCCGCCAGGTGGAAGGAATGTTTGTACAGATGATGCTGAAGAGCATGCGCGAAACCCTGCCGAAAGACGGGATGTTCAGCAGTGATTCAACGCGTCTCTACACCAGCATGTATGACCAGCAGATTGCGCAGCAGATGACCGCCGGGAAAGGCCTCGGTCTGGCTGACATGATTGTCAAGCAGACCGAAGCCGCGCAGGGCATTCAGCCTCAGGATCAGCCGCAGCAGGTACCGATGAAGTTCGACCTGGAAACGGTGACCAGCTATCAGAACCAGGCTCTGACGCAAATGGTGCGTAAAGCCATGCCGAAAGCCACGGGCAGCGGCGATGAGCCGCTCTCCGGTGACAGCAAAGACTTCCTGGCGCAGCTTTCTCTGCCTGCGCGCCTTGCCAGCGAACAGAGCGGCGTGCCGCATCACCTGATTCTGGCGCAGGCCGCGCTGGAGTCGGGCTGGGGTCAGCGCCAGATCCGCAAGGAAAACGGCGAACCGAGCTTCAACATCTTCGGCGTGAAGGCCACCTCCAGCTGGAAGGGGCCAACTACGGAGATCACAACCACCGAATACGAGAACGGTGCGGCGGTGAAGGTCAAAGCCAAATTCCGCGTCTACAGCTCGTATCTGGAAGCCTTGTCCGATTATGTTGGCCTGCTGAGCCGAAATCCGCGCTATACCGCCGTGACGCAGGCGGCGACGGCGGAGCAGGGCGCTCAGGCGCTGCAAAACGCGGGCTACGCGACCGACCCGAACTACGCGCGCAAGCTCACCAGCATGATCCAGCAGCTGAAATCCATGGGCGAGAAGGTCAGCAAAGCCTATAGCACAGATATTGAAAATCTGTTCTGAAAGTTCTCAAGTCCCGGTGGAGGTTGCCGATAACCTTCATCAGGACTCGTGTCTGAACGTATAAAAGGAACCCCCATGTCCAGTTTGATTAACAGCGCCATGAGTGGCCTCAGTGCTGCGCAGTCGGCACTCAATACCGTCAGTAATAATATTTCAAGCTATAACGTGGCAGGTTATACCCGCCAGACCACGGTGCTGGGCGCATCTAACAGCACGCTGACCGGCGGTGGCTGGGTGGGTAACGGGGTGTATGTCTCCGGTGTCCAGCGTGAGTATGACGCCTTCATCACCAATCAGCTGCGTGCCGCGCAGACGCAGAGCAGCGGCCTGACGACGCGCTATCAGCAGATGTCAAAAATCGACGATGTGCTCTCCGATACCACCAACTCGCTCTCCACCACGCTGCAGGACTTCTTCAAGAGTCTGCAAACGCTGGTGAGCAACGCGGAAGATCCGGCGGCGCGTCAGACGGTGCTGGGTAAAGCGGGCGGTCTGGTCAATCAGTTTAAAACCAACGATCAGTATCTTCGCGACCAGGATACGCAGGTGAATACCGCGATTAGCACCAGCGTTTCTCAGATCAACAACTATGCCAAACAGATTGCCAATCTGAACGATCAGATTTCCCGTCTGACCGGCGTCGGTGCGGGCGCATCGCCTAACGATCTGCTTGACCAGCGCGATCAGCTCGTCACTGAGCTGAACAAAATCGTCGGCGTGGAAGTGTCTGTGCAGGATAGCGGCACGTATAACATCTCTTTCGGCAACGGTTACAGCCTGGTGCAGGGCAGCAAAGCTAACCAGCTGGCGGCCGTGAAGTCCAGCGCCGATCCGTCCCGTACCACCGTGGCCTATGTCGATGACGTGGCCGGGAACGTAGAGATCCCGGAAAAGATGATCACCACCGGTTCTTTGGGCGGTTTACTGACCTTCCGCACGGAAGATCTGGATAAAGCTCGTAACACCCTGAACCAGATGGCGCTGGCCTTTGCCGACTCGATGAACACGCAGCATGAAGCCGGCTTTGACGCTAACGGTGATGCGGGCGGTAAGCTGTTCAACTTTGGTTCTCCGGCGGTGCTGTCCAACAGCAAGAACGGCGGATCGGCGGTTGTTACGGCCTCTGTGACCGACAGCAAACAGGTCCAGGCGACAAACTATAAGCTGCAGTTCAACGGCACTGACTGGACGATCACCCGTACATCAGACAAAACCAGCTTTACGATGAGCCCGGATGCTAGCGGCAACCTGTCGTTTGATGGTCTTAACGTCAACGTGAGCGGCACGGCAAATACCAAAGACAGCTTTACCGTGAAGCCAGTTTCCGACGTCATCATGAACATGGATCTGGCGATCAGCGACGAGTCCAAACTGGCGATGGCGTCAGTGCAGAACGGCGGCGAAAGTGATAACCGTAATGGCCAGAAACTGCTTGATCTTCAAAACGCGAAAGTTGTGGGTGGGAATAAAACCTTTAACGATGCGTATGCCTCTCTCGTCAGTACAGTCGGTAGCTCAACGGCGTCACTGAAGGTGAGCAGCCAGACGAAAGCGAATGTGGAAACACAGTTAACCAAACAACAGCAGTCCATCTCAGGGGTAAACCTCGACGAAGAGTATGGCAATTTGCAGCGTTATCAGCAGTATTACCTTGCCAACGCGCAGGTGTTACAAACTGCTAGTACGCTCTTCGACGCAATTATCAATATTCGCTAAGGTTGAGGTGAACAATGCGTATTAGCACCCAAATGATGTACGACCAGAACATGCGGGGGATCACCGATTCCCAAAGCAAATGGCTAAATTACGGGGAACAAATGTCCACCGGTAAGCGCGTTAATCGTCCGTCGGACGATCCTATCGCGGCGTCGCAGGCGATTGTTCTATCACAGGCTCAGGCGCAGAATAGCCAATTCGATCTTGCGCGTACCTTTGCAACACAGAAAGTATCGCTTGAGGAGAGTGTCCTTTCACAGGTTACAACGGCCATTCAGAGCGCTCAGGAAAAAGTCGTTTATGCGAGGAATGGGACATTAAGTGACAGCGATCGGGCATCTCTGGCGACAGACCTGCAAGGCATACGCGATCAGCTTATGAACCTCGCCAACAGCACTGACGGTAATGGACGATATATCTTCGCAGGGTATAAGACGGAGAATGTCGCTTTTGACCAAACCAGCGGCAATTATATCGGTGGTACTACCCCAGTTAACCAACAGGTGGATTCTGCACGAAATATGCAAATCAGCCACACTGGCACAGAGGTTTTCGCCACGTTTACCAGCAATGCAACACCGGAGCCGGGTGGTGGAACACCTGAAAAGAATTTATTCAAGATACTGGATAATGCTATCACCTCGTTGAACACACCGGTCGGTGACGATCAAGCGAAGGTCGATCAGGAAAATGCAGCCATTGATGCTGCGAACCGGGGGTTGCGTAACTCGCTTGATAATGTATTAACTGTACGGGCCGATTTGGGTACCAAACTTAACGAACTGGATAAACTGAACACACTGAGTAACGACCGGTCACTCGCACAGACTTCGCAAATGAGTGACCTTGTGGACGTTGACTGGAATGCGGCAATTTCCTCTTACATCATGCAGCAGGCGGCCTTGCAGGCGTCTTATAAAGCGTTTAGCGATATGCAGGGCATGTCTCTGTTCCAGCTGAACAAATAACATCTTGACCTCTTAGAACATGTCTTGAAACTGGGCATGTTTTGCTGCCCAATCCGTCTGGATTGGGCATTTTTTTATGCGACTTCTGCCGTTACTGAGGCGACACGCGCGCTTTCTATCAGACGGATGACCAGCGCAATGACGCCACAGACGGTGGCCAGTGCGACCACACCCGTCCAGCCAGCCAGCGAGTAGATATTGCTGCCTAACGCGGACCCCAGCGCCATCCCGATAAAGACGACCGTAAAGAGCAGGGCGTTGAGACGACCACGCGCCTGCGGTTCAAGGCTGTACACCAGGTTCTGATGGGCGACCAGGCTGGACTGCAGGCCCAGGTCGAACCCGACGGCAGAGATGGCGATCAGCATCAGCTGTCCATGAACGCCCAGCGCGGGCATCAGGAACATCAGGGCGAAAGAGACGGTCACAAGAACGGCACCAAGCTGCGTGACTTTTCCTGCCCCCAGTTTGTCCGCTAGACCCCCCGCCAGTGGGGCAGCTAACGCACCCGCGGCACCGGCAATACCAAAACCACCTGCGACGGCACTACCCAGGTGATAGCGTTCCAGCAGCATGACCGCAAGCGTTGACCAGAAGGCGCTAAAGGCAATCGACAGGAAACCCTGAGCCAGCGCCGCGCGGCGCAGCGCCGGGTAGCGACGCCACAGGTGTTCCATCGAGCGCATCAGCGCGGGGTAGCTCAGCGTGGAGTGAATGGCAAAACGGGGAAGTAAAAACCACATCATTACCCCGATGAACGCAATGCTCGCCGCTGCCAGCTGGTACATGACGCGCCAGCCAAACGCTTCGCCCACTACGCCGCTTACGGTTCTTGATAATAAGATACCCATCAGCAGCCCGGTCATTACCGTGCCCACGGTTTTCCCCTGTTTACCTTCCGGCGCAAGGATGGCCGCGGCAGGGACGATATCCTGCGCCATGGTGGCGGCCATGCCGATAAGCAGGCTTGCCAGCAGCAGGGAATGGATATGCCCGGTCAGGCTACAGCCGAGAAGAAACAGCGCCAGCGCCGCGCTTTTGATCAAAATTAACGTCCTGCGGTCGTGGCGATCGCCCAGAGGAAGCAGGAACAGGATGCCAAGCGCGTAGCCTGCCTGCGTTAATGTTGGCACCAGGCCCATACCTTCAATACTCAAATGCAGGTCGGCACCCATCAGCGGCAGCAGGGGCTGCGCGTAATAGATTGATGCCACGCTGAAGCCAGCCCCCAGAGCCAGCATAAAGATCACCCAGCGGCTTACAGCATGGGGAGTCGTTGTTGTGTTCATAAGTTGTTCCTCATTCATCGTGTGAGGCTATTTTTTATCAGCACGCCTTGCGACGGTAGCGGGCCCGGTGGTAAAACGCTTATACGTTGAACGTATAAGTGAAAATGCGATGAAAAGATCTGAGCGTATAGACAGGGTTGAGCTAATGCGGACGTTTGTCCGCATTGTTGAGGCAGGTTCGCTCTCTGCGGCGGCGCGGCAGCTAGCAACAACCCAGGCCACGGTAAGCCGACGGCTGCAGTCGCTTGAAACCATGCTGGGCGTGCGCCTGTTGTTGCGTACCACCCACACGACGCGGCTAACGGATGACGGCGAGCGCTGCTATCAGCACGCCCGTCGGGTGATTGACAGCTGGCTGGCGCTGGAGGATGAGGTGGGGCAGACGGAAGATGAGCCCGTAGGCGTGCTGCGGGTGCGGGCACCGCACGCGTTTGGTCAGGATCAGCTTCTGAAACCCGTAACCGAATTTTTGCAACGCTATCCGCAGCTTTCGATTGAGTGGATGCTCAACGATCGGTCGGCGGATTTCCTCGGCGACAACCTTGACTGTGCTATTCGGGTGGGCGTGGAGGTCGATCCGGCAACCGTATCCGTACTGCTGGCGGAGGTGCCGCGCTCGGTGGTGGCTTCTCCGGCTCTGCTGGCCCGCTTCCCGGCGGTGAATACGCCGGAGGATTTGCAGCAGTTTCCCTGGATAGCCATCAGCTCTTTCTACCAGCGCCACGTGGAGCTTTTTCACGATGCCACGTCCGCCACCGCGCGGATTGCTATTACGCCACGGCTCAGCACCGACAGCCTGTATGTCGCACGCAATACGGCACTTACCGGCCTTGGCGTGGCCGTGGTATCCAGCTGGACGGTACAGGACGATATTCGGGAAGGGCGGCTGGTGCATTTGCTGCCCGAGTGGCAGCCCGCGGCGCTACCGGTACATCTGGTCTATCCCTGGTCCCGTTATTATCCAGCACGCTTGCGGCGATTTCTGGAGTTGATGCGGCAGGTCATGCCGGAGGTGACCGGGATGAGAAAGCCTGTTCAGCAGCCATAAAAAAGCCGACCCAAGGGTCGGCTTTTTACTTCAGTGTCGTTTGTCGTTATTCGACAGACTGTGGACGCGTTGCCGGTGCAGTCGCCTGATGCGTTGCACTGTGACCACCGGCTGCGCCTTTACCTTCGAAGCTGAAGGCCGGGCGAACCCAGTCGCTGTGACGCGGCGCTTCAGGCACGTAATCCGGCGCCGGGGCGCGGGTCATTGGTGCTGTCGCTACGTGGGCAGCGGCTGGCGCAGAAACAACCGGCTCAGGCTTCACTTCTGGCGCTTTCGGCTCTTCAACAACCGGTTCAACCTGAATCTCAACGTCCTGAACGACCTCTTCAGCGGTGGTTTCGACGAGGGTTTCAGCGGCTTCTTCTACCGCGGCTACAGGTTCAGCCTCTTCAGCGATTTCCTCAGCCACCACGACATCTTCTTCAGCAATAAGCTGCGGTGCGGCATCAACCGGCGCGGCAATCACTTCCGGATGCGTGGTTTCGACGTCCGCGGCCTGAGGTGCTTCAGTTTCAACAACCTGAGGTTCAACCACGGTTGCCGTTTCAGTCACGACCTCTTCTACCGCTGCTACAGGTGCAATGACCTCTTCCGTTACCGGCTGTTCTTCAACAACCTGCTCCGGGCGAGCAACAGGGTAGCGGATCCAGACTTTGCCGGAAGCCATTTCTGGTGAAGCACAGGCAACGGTCAGCGGCATTGGAGACTGAGTCGGGTACCGCTCGTCACGATAGCGACGACGGCGCTGACCGCTGACGCGCAGATGACGTGGGGAACGACGTGAACGGCGCGGCATACCGGCGTTATCACGGTTTTCACCGTTTTCATCCTGCTCAATGTTGTTATCAACGACCGCTGGCAGGTCAACTTTTGCCAGCTGCGTACCGGTTGCGCTCTCGCGAGTTTCAACCGCAACGTTTGCTGTCTCTTCGGTTGCTTCAGAGGCGAAGCGGACTTTCTGAGCAAGCTGGCGCTGCTTACGGCGCGGCATGACCTGAGTACGTTCTTCCTGCTCGCCGTCCTGCTGCTCAACATGCTCTTCGCGGTTCAGGTTTTTGACTTCCTGCTGTGCCTGACGCTTCTCGTCGTTACGGCGACGGTTGCGTTCACGGCGCGGCTGCTGGTCGTCACGCTGTTTGCTCTTCTCAGACTCATCGCCCGCCTGCTGGCGAATTTCACGATCTTCAACATTCTGCTGCTGTTTCTCGCGACGGTTGCGACGGTTGTCTTCGCGTTGCTCACGGCCTTCGTTATTGTCAGAGCGGTTGTCACGGTTGTCACGACGTTCGTTGCGCTCATTACGATCGCTACGGTCATTACGGTCGCGGCGGTTGTTCTGACGCTTACGGCGGTCCTGCTGACGTTCAGGCTTGGCCGCTTTTGGCTCTTCTTTCGGCTGCTCTGGCTGAACTTCCTCACCGGCAAACATCTTCTTCAGCGCGCCGAAGAAGCGGCTCAGCAGACCCGGCTGCGCTGGCTGTGCTTTCGCTGCCGTCGCTTCTGGTTTCTGCGCCGCAGGTTTGGCCGCTGGTTTTTCCAGGGCGGCTTCCGGTGGGGCTTCTGGCATGATGAAGGTCGCTAACGCAGGCTGCTCTGGCAGCTTACGCTCTGCTGGCTCGTCATCAGATGGCAGGGCCATCTCTTCTTCGTGCAGCTTCGGCAGCAGGTAGCTGAGCGTTGACGTCTCTTCGCCTTTACGGACACGCAGTACGTGGTAGTGCGGGGTTTCCATCTGATCGTTTGGCACGATGATGCAGCGAACACCACCCTGACGTGCTTCAATGGCACTGACCGCAGCACGTTTTTCGTTCAACAGGTAGGACGCAATTGGCACAGGCACAATCGCGTGAACCTCTTTGGTATTCTCTTTCAGCGCTTCTTCTTCAATCAGACGCAGGATAGAGAGGGACAGCGATTCGTTATCACGCACGGTGCCGGTGCCGGAGCAGCGTGGGCAGACGTGATGGCTGGACTCTCCCAGCGATGGGCTCAGACGCTGACGGGACATCTCCAGCAGGCCAAAGCGTGAGATATGGCTAATCTGAATACGCGCACGATCCTGACGCACCGCTTCGCGCAGACGGTTTTCTACCGCACGCTGGTGACGAACAGGGGTCATGTCGATGAAGTCGATAACAATCAGACCACCCAGGTCGCGCAGGCGGAGCTGGCGGGCGATTTCATCAGCGGCTTCAAGGTTGGTGTTGAAGGCTGTCTCTTCGATGTCGCCGCCGCGGGTTGCACGCGCGGAGTTGATGTCGATAGCGGTCAGCGCTTCAGTGGTATCGATAACGATAGAACCGCCGGATGGCAGACGCACTTCACGCTGGAAGGCGGACTCAATCTGGGATTCGATCTGATAGTGGCTGAACAGCGGGATTTCACCGGTGTAGAGCTTAATTTTGCTGGTGAAATCCGGACGGCCCAGTGCGGCGATGTGCTGGCGCGCCAGCTCAAGCACTTTCGGGTTATCGATCAGAATCTCACCGATGTCCTGACGCAGGTAGTCACGGAAGGCACGCACGATCACGTTGCTTTCCTGGTGGATCAGGAACGGAGCAGGGCGGCTTTCCGCTGCTTTCTGGATGGCTTCCCAGTGTTTCAAACGGAAGCTGAGGTCCCACTGCAGCGCTTCGGCGGATTTCCCGACGCCTGCGGTACGCACGATAAGCCCCATGCCGTCAGGCAGTTCAAGGCTTGCCAGCGCTTCTTTCAGCTCGGTACGGTCATCACCTTCGATACGGCGAGAGATACCACCCGCACGCGGGTTGTTTGGCATCAGCACCAGATAGCTCCCCGCCAGGCTGATAAAGGTTGTCAGTGCGGCACCTTTGTTGCCACGCTCTTCTTTATCAATCTGAACGATAACTTCCTGACCTTCACGCAGAACATCTTTGATGTTTGGGCGGCCATGGGCGTTGTAGTTTGCAGGGAAATATTCGCGGGCGATTTCTTTCAGAGGGAGGAAACCATGACGCTCAGCACCGTAATCGACAAATGCAGCTTCAAGGCTTGGTTCAATGCGGGTGATTTTGCCTTTGTAAATGTTCGCTTTTTTCTGTTCGTGTCCAGGACTTTCGATATCCAGATCGTACAGACGCTGCCCATCCACAAGGGCGACACGCAACTCTTCTTGCTGAGTTGCGTTGATTAACATTCTTTTCATCGTAACTTACTCGTTATTCTTACATTGACGACAAAGCTGCGGGCAAGGTGACGCTTTCCGGGGTATGAACCGATGGCCTCGTGTCTGTTCACGTCGCCAACCTCACGGTTGTCGCTCGCTTAAGAGGCGCAGAGTGTCGGTTGCCTGTGTTTCATACGGAAACACAGCGCAATTATCAGGGGAATTGCCTGGGTAGAACTCTCCAGAGAACAATCCTTATACCGGGAAGTACTGCAACCCGCAGCCCGCTAACTGCCTGAAAGATCAATACGTCTTACGCCATTGCTGCGTGGATGATCGGTCAGACAAAATTGGTCATTCCGTCGACATCCTTACAAAACCCGGATTTAACGCGGAAAACGACCTCATTATTCCACTGCTCGCCGGGTTATAGCAAGATGACTTTTACCAATTATCACCCGGTTACTCACAGTTTCTTCACCTCAAGGTGGTGATTGGTTTAATAACCACCAAATCGATTGCGTGAAACGGGGCGCAGGCCGGATAAAAGTAAATATAAGCATAGAAAAATGAGTGGCGCTAATGGCTGACGATATTTAGAATCGCCAACCATGAAAACAGAGACTCCAGCCGTAAAAATGGTTGCCATCGCCGAAGATGAAGCGGGGCAACGTATCGATAACTTCTTGCGCACCCAGTTGAAAGGGGTGCCAAAGAGCATGATTTACCGCATCCTGCGTAAGGGCGAAGTGCGGGTGAACAAAAAACGCGTGAAGCCCGAGTACAAACTCGAGGCGGGCGATGAAGTGCGTATTCCGCCGGTGCGCGTGGCAGAGCGTGAAGAAGAGACCGTTTCACCGAAGCTACAGAAAGTGGCGGCCCTGAGCGATGTCATCCTTTACGAAGATGACCACATTCTGGTGCTGAATAAACCGTCAGGAACGGCAGTCCATGGCGGTAGCGGCCTGAGCTTCGGTGTGATTGAAGGGCTCCGCGCCCTGCGCCCGGAAGCGCGTTTCCTTGAACTGGTGCACCGTCTTGACCGTGACACCTCTGGCGTGCTGCTGGTAGCGAAAAAACGTTCTGCGCTGCGTTCCCTGCATGAACAGCTGCGTGAAAAAGGGATGCAGAAAGACTATCTGGCGCTGGTTCGCGGCCAGTGGCAGTCCCATGTAAAAGTGGTGCAGGCGCCGCTGCTGAAGAACATTCTGCAAAGCGGCGAGCGTATTGTCCGCGTCAGCCAGGAAGGGAAACCGTCTGAGACGCGGTTTAAGGTTGAAGAGCGCTATGAGTTTGCCACGCTGGTGCGCTGCAGCCCTGTTACCGGCCGTACCCACCAGATCCGCGTACATACGCAGTTTGCAGGGCACCCCATCGCGTTTGATGACCGCTATGGCGACCGCGAGTTTGATAAGCAGTTGGCGGGGACGGGACTGTCGCGTCTGTTCCTGCATGCGGCAGCGCTGAAGTTTACCCACCCAAATACCGGTGAAGTCATCCGTATTGAAGCGCCGCTGGATGAGCAGTTGAAACGCTGCCTGAAGGTTCTGCGCGGCTGATTTTGCCCGTCGGCGCTGCGCTTGCACGGGCCTACGGTTTTGTAGGCCGGGTAAGCGCAGCGCCACCCGGCGAAGGTCACATCGTCAGCGGATTACACTCTTCTCGCCGTAACATCTGACACAAGGCAATCAGCGGTAACCCCACCAGGGTGTTCGGATCCCGACCGTCTAGCTTGTCGAACAGCGCAATCCCCAGCCCCTCACTTTTAAAGCTCCCCGCGCAGTCCAGCGGGCGCTCACGACGCACATAATCCATAATCTCTTGCTCGCTGAGATGGCGGAAGTGTACGTCGAACGGCTCACACTCTGTTTGCAGATGGCCAGACGCGGCGTTATAGAGAGCTAGGCCCGTATAGAAGGTCACGATAGTACCGCGCGCGCGCAGAAGCTGCTGGCAGGCATTTTCCTCTGTATGCGGCTTGCCGGTGATTTCGCCGTCCAGCACGCAAACCTGATCGGAGCCTATAATCAAATGCGAAGGATAGCGTGCGGCCAGCGACTGCGCCTTCTCCTTAGCAAGACGCGTCACCAGATGGCGCGGTGACTCGCCCGGCTGTGGCGTCTCATCCACGTCTGGTGCAGCGCATTCAAACGGGATCCCGAGCTTTTCCAGCAGCATTCGGCGGTAGGGTGACGTGGAAGCAAGGACGAGATTTGGCATATTTTTATCACCAGATATAGCGTATCGATGCCAGCCATTTTAAACTACAGGCCGCAATGTGTGCGAATAATTGGCAAAAGGCAGCTCTGGTTGCCTTTTTCTTTGACTCTATGACGTTACAAAGTTAATATGCGCGCCCTATGCAAAAGGTAAAATTACCCCTGACTCTTGATCCGGTACGTACGGCTCAAAAACGCCTCGATTACGAAGGTATCTATACTTCCGATCAGGCTGAGCGTATTGCCGAATCCGTAGTCAGTGTGGACAGTGATGTAGAATGCTCCATGTCGTTCGCTATCGACAACCAGCGCCTCGCCGTTTTAACCGGTGATGCAAAGGTGACGGTAACGCTCGAGTGTCAGCGTTGCGGGAAACCGTTTGTACAGCATGTTCACACAACGTATTGTTTCAGTCCGGTTCGTTCTGACGAACAGGCTGAAGCACTCCCGGAAGCGTATGAGCCGATTGAGGTTAACGAATTCGGTGAAATCGATCTTCTGGCTCTGGTTGAAGATGAAATCATCCTCTCCTTGCCAGTCGTTCCGGTGCATGATTCTGAACACTGTGAAGTGTCCGAGGCGGACATGGTCTTTGGGGAATTGCCTGATGAAGCGCAAAAACCAAACCCATTTGCCGTATTAGCCAGCTTAAAGCGTAAGTAATTGAGGAGTAAGGTCCATGGCCGTACAACAGAATAAACCAACCCGTTCCAAACGTGGCATGCGTCGTTCCCATGACGCGCTGACTGCAGTTACCAGCCTGTCTGTAGACAAGACTTCTGGTGAGAAACACCTGCGTCACCACATCACCGCTGACGGTTTCTACCGCGGCCGCAAGGTTATCACTAAGTAATCACGCGTCAGCGTGATTAGGCTTAGTGAGGAGCTCCCCGTGCAAACGGGGAACTTACCGAACCAGGCTGCGACGATACCTTGACACGTCTAACCCTGGCGTTAGATGTCATGGGGGGAGATTTTGGCCCTTCCGTGACAGTGCCTGCAGCATTGCAGGCACTGAATTCTAATTCGCAACTCACTCTTCTTTTAGTCGGCAATCCCGACGCAATCACGCCATTACTTGCAAAAGCTGACTTTGAACAACGTTCACGTCTGCAGATTATTCCTGCGCAGTCAGTTATTGCCAGTGATGCCCGACCCTCGCAGGCGATTCGCAATAGCCGCGGCAGCTCGATGCGGATAGCGCTGGAGCTGGTGAAAGAAGGACGAGCCCAGGCTTGCGTCAGCGCGGGTAATACCGGCGCGCTGATGGGACTGGCGAAATTGTTGCTCAAACCGATTGACGGTATTGAGCGCCCGGCGCTGGTGACGGTGTTGCCGCATCAGCAGAAGGGCAAGACGGTGGTGCTCGATTTGGGCGCGAATGTCGATTGTGATAGTACAATGCTGGCTCAGTTTGCCGTAATGGGATCGGTGCTGGCAGAAGAAGTGGTCGGGATCAATACTCCCCGTGTTGCGTTACTGAACATTGGTGAAGAAGAGACCAAAGGCCTGGACAGCATTCGCGAAGCAGCTGAATTGCTCAAACAGGTTCCCTCCATCAACTATATTGGTTATCTCGAAGCCAATGAGTTGTTGACGGGTAAAACGGATGTTCTGGTCTGCGATGGCTTCACCGGAAACGTAACGTTGAAGACCATGGAAGGGGTCGTGCGGATGTTTCTTTCTCTGCTGAAATCACAGGGAGAGGGCAAAAAAAGCGCCTGGTGGCTGATTTTATTGAAGCGTTGGTTACAAAAGAGCCTGACGCGGCGATTCAGTCACCTCAACCCCGACCAGTATAATGGCGCCTGTCTGTTAGGATTGCGCGGCATCGTGATTAAGAGTCATGGCGCCGCCAATCAGCGAGCATTTTCTGTCGCCATTGAACAGGCAGTGCAGGCGGTGCAGCGACAAGTCCCTCAGCGGATTGCCGCTCGCCTGGAATCTGTATTAGCTAAAAGTGACTGAGCGTACATGTATACGAAGATTTTAGGTACCGGCAGCTACCTGCCAAAACAAGTGCGTGCCAACGCCGATCTGGAAAAAATGGTAGATACGTCTGACGAGTGGATTGTCACGCGCACAGGTATCCGTGAACGTCGTATCGCCGCGCCAGACGAAACCGTGTCCACCATGGGTTACGAAGCCGCACAGCGTGCTATCGAGATGGCGGGCATTGATAAAGAACAGATCGGTTTGATCGTGGTGGCCACGACGTCTGCTACACATGCTTTCCCAAGCGCGGCATGCCAGGTGCAGAATATGCTCGGCATTAAAGGTTGCCCGGCGTTTGACGTTGCCGCTGCGTGCGCAGGTTTTACCTATGCGCTGAGCGTTGCCGATCAGTACGTGAAGTCCGGAGCCGTTAAATATGCGCTGGTGATCGGTGCTGACGTGCTGGCGCGTACCTGCGATCCAACCGATCGCGGAACGATCATTATTTTTGGTGATGGTGCGGGCGCGGTGCTGCTGGGGCAGTCCGAAGAGCCGGGTATCATCTCTACGCATCTGCATGCTGATGGCAGCTACGGTGAGCTTTTGACCCTGCCTAACGCCGATCGCGTTAATCCGGACAACTCGATTTACCTGACCATGGCAGGGAACGAGGTGTTCAAGGTGGCGGTGACTGAGCTTGCGCACATTGTTGATGAAACGCTGGAAGCGAATAACCTTGAGCGCTCCGCGCTCGACTGGCTGGTGCCGCATCAGGCGAACCTGCGTATCATCAGCGCGACCGCGAAAAAGCTGGGCATGTCGATGGATAACGTTGTGGTGACGCTGGATCGTCACGGCAACACCTCTGCGGCGTCAGTACCGTGCGCATTTGATGAAGCGGTACGCGACGGGCGAATCAAACGGGGCCAGCTGGTCTTGCTTGAAGCCTTCGGTGGCGGGTTCACCTGGGGTTCCGCGCTGGTTCGTTTCTAGGATAAGGAATAAAAAATGACGCAATTTGCTTTTGTGTTCCCGGGGCAGGGCTCTCAAACCGTTGGGATGTTGTCTGAAATGGCAGCACACTATCCGGTCATTGAAGAGACTTTCCGTGAAGCTTCTGATGCACTGGGTTATGATTTATGGGCGCTGACTCAGCAGGGCCCGGCCGAAGAACTGAACAAAACCTGGCAGACACAGCCAGCGCTGCTGACAGCGTCCGTTGCACTGTGGCGTGTCTGGCAGCAGCAGGGCGGTAAAGCGCCAGCGCTGCTCGCGGGCCATAGTCTGGGTGAATACTCAGCGCTGGTCTGTGCCGGTGTGATCGCGTTTGCTGACGCCGTACGTCTGGTGGAACTGCGCGGTAAATTCATGCAGGAAGCGGTGCCAGAAGGCACAGGTGGCATGTCTGCTATCATCGGTCTGGATGATGCTGCGATTGCAAAAGCGTGTGAAGAATCTGCTGAAGGGCAGGTGGTTTCACCGGTTAACTTCAACTCGCCGGGCCAGGTGGTTATCGCTGGTCATAAAGAAGCGGTTGAGCGTGCCGGTGCTGCCTGTAAAGCTGCTGGCGCGAAACGCGCGCTGCCGCTGCCGGTCAGCGTGCCGTCCCACTGTGCGTTAATGAAGCCAGCCGCCGAGAAACTGGCGGTTGAGCTGGAAAAAATTACGTTTAACGCACCGACGATTGCCGTTGTGAACAACGTCGATGTGAAATGCGAAACCGCGCCGGAAGCTATCCGCGACGCACTGGTTCGCCAGCTCTACAGCCCGGTACAGTGGACCAAAACCGTTGAGTTTATGGCCGCTCAGGGCGTTGAGCATCTGTATGAAGTCGGCCCAGGGAAAGTCCTCACCGGTCTGACGAAACGTATTGTTGACACCCTGACAGCCTCGGCGATTAACGAGCCGGAAGCGATGTCAGCGGCACTCTCGCAATAAAAGAGGAATACCATGAGTTTTGAAGGAAAAATCGCCCTGGTGACTGGCGCAAGCCGCGGTATCGGGCGTGCAATTGCTGAAACACTGGTTGCGCGCGGCGCGAAGGTGATTGGTACAGCAACCAGCGAGAATGGCGCGCAGGCCATCAGCGAGTATCTGGGTGCGAACGGTAAAGGTCTGGTACTGAATGTGACCGAACCAGCATCTATCGAATCTGTTCTGGAAAATATTCGCGCAGAGTTTGGTGAAGTGGATATTCTGGTCAATAATGCCGGGATCACTCGCGACAACCTTCTGATGCGAATGAAAGATGACGAGTGGAACGATATTATCGAAACCAACCTGTCATCTGTATTCCGTCTGTCAAAAGCGGTAATGCGCGCTATGATGAAAAAGCGTCATGGTCGTATTATCACTGTTGGTTCTGTGGTTGGTACCATGGGAAATGCTGGTCAGGCTAACTACGCTGCGGCGAAAGCAGGTCTGATCGGTTTCAGTAAATCGCTGGCGCGTGAAGTCGCGTCCCGCGGGATTACTGTAAACGTTGTTGCTCCGGGCTTTATTGAAACGGACATGACGCGTGCGCTGACCGATGAGCAGCGTGCGGGTACACTGGCGGCAGTTCCGGCGGGTCGTCTTGGCGACCCTAAAGAAATCGCCAGTGCGGTTGCATTTTTAGCCTCTGACGAAGCGGGTTACATCACTGGTGAGACCCTCCACGTCAACGGCGGGATGTACATGGTTTAATCACGATCGAAAATATTTGCGTTATTAGGGCAAATGGCCTCAAAATAACGTAAAATCGTGGTAAGACCTGCCGGGATTTAGTTGCAAATTTTTCAACATTTTATACACTACGAAAACCATCGCGAAAGCGAGTTTTGATAGGAAATTTAAGAGTATGAGCACTATCGAAGAACGCGTTAAGAAAATTATCGGCGAACAGCTGGGCGTTAAGCAGGAAGAAGTTGTGAACTCCGCTTCCTTCGTTGAAGACCTGGGCGCAGATTCTCTTGACACCGTTGAGCTGGTAATGGCTCTGGAAGAAGAGTTTGATACTGAGATTCCGGACGAAGAAGCTGAGAAAATCACCACCGTTCAGGCTGCCATTGATTACATCAACGGCCACCAGGCGTAAGTGAACATCTCCAGGCGGTCATTCGACCGCCTGAGTTTTATCTTTTTTAGTCCCACGAATCTCTTTTTTTATCCCTCCCTGGAGGACAAACGTGTCTAAGCGTCGTGTAGTTGTGACCGGACTTGGCATGTTGTCTCCTGTCGGCAATACCGTAGAGTCCACCTGGAAAGCTCTCCTTGCCGGTCAGAGCGGCATCAGCCTAATCGACCATTTCGATACTAGCGCCTATGCAACGAAATTTGCTGGCTTAGTAAAGGATTTTAACTGTGAAGAGATCATCTCGCGCAAAGAACAGCGCAAGATGGATGCCTTCATTCAATATGGAATTGTCGCTGGCGTTCAGGCCATGCAGGATTCTGGCCTTGAGATTACGGAAGAGAACGCAACCCGTATCGGCGCTGCTATCGGCTCCGGGATTGGCGGTCTTGGCCTGATCGAGGAAAACCATACATCGCTGATGAATGGCGGACCGCGTAAGATCAGCCCGTTCTTCGTTCCGTCCACGATTGTTAACATGGTGGCAGGTCACCTGACCATTATGTTCGGCCTGCGTGGGCCAAGCATTTCTATCGCTACCGCGTGTACGTCTGGCGTGCATAACATCGGCCAGGCCGCGCGTATCATTGCGTACGGCGATGCAGATGCTATGGTTGCGGGCGGTGCTGAAAAAGCCAGTACCCCATTGGGTGTCGGTGGCTTTGGTGCAGCGCGTGCGCTTTCTACCCGTAACGATAATCCTCAGGCGGCGAGCCGTCCGTGGGATAAAGACCGCGATGGTTTCGTGTTGGGTGACGGCGCAGGTATGCTCGTGCTGGAAGAGTACGAACATGCGAAAAAACGCGGTGCGAAAATTTATGCTGAAGTCGTTGGCTTTGGTATGAGCAGCGATGCTTATCACATGACCTCTCCTCCGGAGAACGGTGCGGGTGCTGCGCTGGCGATGGAAAACGCGATCCGTGATGCGGGTATTACCCCAGCGCAGATTGGCTACGTTAACGCTCACGGTACCTCTACGCCAGCAGGCGACAAAGCTGAAGCGCAGGCTGTGAAGTCTATCTTCGGCGAGTCTGCCAGCCGCGTACTGGTTAGCTCCACGAAATCTATGACCGGTCACCTGCTGGGTGCTGCGGGTGCAGTAGAGTCCATCTACTCTATCCTTGCGCTGCGCGATCAGGCTGTTCCGCCAACCATCAACCTGGATAACCCGGATGAAGGTTGCGATCTGGACTTCGTTCCTCATGAAGCGCGCCAGGTTAGCGGTATGGAGTACACCCTGTGTAACTCCTTCGGCTTTGGCGGCACGAATGGTTCTCTGATCTTCAAAAAGGTCTGAGCCTGACGGCCCGAAAGCTATAAAAAAAGGTCCGCTTGCCGGGCCTTTTTTATTAAGCCTAATCTTCTTGTCGGTTGCATGGCATCCTGCCAGACTAAACGCCCACGCATAAGGAGCCACCATGTTTTTAATTAATGGCCTTGAGCAAGACACGCTGCCGGCAAGCGACAGGGCGACGCAGTTTGGCGATGGCTGCTTTACGACTGCGCGTATTCTGGAAGGCGACGTGTGCTTGCTTGATGCACACCTCCGCCGTTTACAAGACGCCTGCCAGACGTTACTGATCCCTTTTACGCAGTGGGAAATTCTTGAACATGAGATGCGTCAGCTGGCGTCAGGTAAAACCAGCGGTGTCTTAAAAGTTATCATTAGCCGAGGCAGCGGTGGGCGGGGGTACAGCGGTGCCGCCTGTCAGCATCCAACACGTATTCTCTCTGTTTCAGCTTATCCTGCTCACTATGCGCGCTGGCGTGAAGAGGGCGTGACGTTGACACTGAGCCCTGTGCGGCTGGGGAGAAACCCGATGCTTGCCGGACTAAAACATCTTAACCGCCTTGAACAGGTGCTTATTCGTACTCATCTTGAACAGACGGACGCCGATGAGGCGCTAGTCCTTGACAGCGAAGGGTTCATTACGGAATGCTGTGCGGCTAATTTACTCTGGCGGAAGGGCCGTGAGGTCTTCACCCCTTCGCTGGCGCAGGCTGGCGTTAACGGCATCATGCGCCAGTTTTGTTTGCAACAGCTGGCACATGCAGGCTTTCGCGTTGTCGAAGTAAACGCGAAGGAAGAGGCGCTGCTGTCCGCCGATGAAGTTGTGATCTGCAATGCGTTGATGCCTGTTATCGCCGTCCGTGCGTATGACCAACAGCGCTGGTCTTCGCGCGAGCTGTTCCAGTTTTTAGCCCCGATATGTGAGCAAACCAGATAGTCATGAAGAAAATGTTGCGTTTTGTCCTTCTCCTTATTATTGCGCTGGGCATTGCTGGCGGAGCGGGAGTATGGAAAGTCCGCCAGCTGGCGAACAGTAAAATCTTGATTAAAGACGAGACGATTTTTACCCTGAAAGCCGGTACCGGGCGGATGGCGCTGGGCGAGCAGCTTTACGGGGATAAAATCATCAACCGTCCACGCGTGTTCCAGTGGTTATTGCGTATCGAGCCTGAACTGTCTCACTTCAAGGCCGGTACCTACCGCTTTACGCCCGGCATGACCGTCAGAGAGATGCTGCAACTGCTGGAAAGCGGTAAAGAAGCCCAGTTCCCGCTGCGTTTTGTCGAAGGGATGCGCCTGAGCGATTACCTTAAACAGCTGCGCGATGCGCCTTATATCAAACATACCCTGAAAGATGACAGCTATCAGACGGTGGCCGACGTGCTCAAGTTTGAGCATCCTGAATGGGTGGAAGGCTGGTTCTGGCCGGATACCTGGATGTACACCGCAGGCACGACCGATGCGGCGATTCTGAAGCGGGCGCACAAAAAAATGGTCGCCGCCGTGGATGCCGCCTGGGAAGGGCGAATGGATGGCTTACCCTATAAAGATAAAAACGAGTTTGTCACCATGGCCTCGATTATCGAGAAAGAGACCGCCGTTGCTGCTGAACGCGATCGGGTGGCGTCAGTATTTATCAATCGTCTGCGCATTGGTATGCGCCTGCAAACCGACCCTACCGTCATCTACGGCATGGGAGCGAACTATACGGGCAAGATTTCCAGAAAAGATCTGGAAACGCCAACGGCGTATAATACCTACGTGATTAGCGGTTTACCGCCTGGCCCGATTGCCACGCCGAGCGAGGCTTCTCTCAAAGCCGCCGCGCACCCGGCGAAAACACCGTATCTCTATTTTGTGGCTGATGGAAAAGGGGGGCATACCTTTAACACCAACCTTGCCAGCCACAATCGCTCTGTTCAGGACTATCTGAAGGCACTTAAGGAAAAAAATGCGCAGTAAATACATTGTCATTGAGGGACTCGAAGGGGCGGGTAAAACCACTGCCCGCAACGTAGTGGTGGATACGCTGAAATCGCTTGGCGTCGCCGACATGGTCTTCACCCGCGAGCCGGGCGGTACACAACTTGCGGAGAAACTGCGCAGCCTGGTGCTGGATATTAAATCCGTTGGCGACGAAGTTATCACTGACAAAGCCGAAGTGTTGATGTTCTACGCGGCGCGCGTACAACTGGTTGAGACGGTGATCAAACCCGCGTTGGCCGAGGGTAAATGGGTGATCGGCGATCGCCACGATCTGTCGACTCAGGCCTACCAGGGCGGGGGACGCGGTATTGACCAGACGATGCTGGCAACGCTGCGCGATGCCGTACTGGGTGATTTTCGCCCCGACCTGACCCTCTATCTGGATGTTACGCCGGAAGTGGGCCTCAAGCGCGCCCGCGCGCGCGGCGAGCTGGACCGCATTGAACAAGAGTCCTTTGATTTCTTTAACCGCACCCGTGCGCGCTATCTTGAGCTGGCGGCACAGGATAGCGCTATTCGTACCATCGATGCGACGCAGTCGCTGGATGACGTCACGCACAACATCCAGCAGACCGTTACGCAGTGGGTACAGGAGCAGCAGGCATGAAATGGTATCCATGGTTGCGTCCGCACTTTGAGCAGCTGATCGGCAGCTATCAGGCGGGGCGGGGGCATCATGCGTTACTGATTCAGGCATTGCCAGGGATGGGGGATGAGGCGTTAATTTATGCCCTCACCCGTTTTCTGATGTGCCAGCAGCCGGAAGGGCACAAAAGCTGTGGTAAGTGCCGCGGCTGCCAGCTGATGCAGGCGGGCACACATCCTGACTACTACACCCTTGAGCCTGAGAAGGGCAAGAGCGCGCTGGGTATTGATGCCGTGCGTGAAGTCAGTGAAAAATTGTACGAACATGCGCGCCTGGGTGGCGCTAAGGTCGTCTTGCTCAAAGACGCCACCCTGCTGACCGAGGCGGCGGCTAACGCCCTGCTTAAGACTCTTGAAGAGCCGCCGGAAAAAACGTGGTTTTTCCTCTCGTGCCGCGATCCGGGACGATTGCTGGCGACGTTGCGCAGCCGCTGCCGTCTTCATCACCTTGCGGTGCCTCAGGAATCATGGGCGCTGAGCTGGCTGGAGCGAGAGGTGACAACGTCACCTGAAAGTGCGCTGTCAGCCTTGCGCCTGAGCAGCGGCGCGCCCGCGGCGGCGCTGGCCTTGCTGCAACCTGACGTCTGGTCACAGCGAGAAGCGCTCTGCCGGGCCGTTGAAGCGGCGCTGAATAACAACGACTGGCTAAGCTTACTCCCGACACTTAACAGCGATAGTGCCGTTGAGCGTCTGCACTGGCTGGCCGCGTTGCTGCTGGATGCCCTTAAAATTCAGCAAGGGGCAACGCTGCTGACTAACCCTGACGCGTGGCCACTGGTGAGTACGCTGGCGAACCGCCTCTCCGGCGCGATTCTTCACGCGATGCTTCATGAAGTTTGCCAGAGCCGCGAACAGCTTTTAACCGTGACGGGTCTTAATCGCGAGCTTTTACTGACCGACCAGTTACTGCGTATTGAACATTACCTGCAACCCGGCGTCACACCGCCAGTTTCCCATCTCTGAGAGAGACATTATGTTTTTAGTCGACTCACACTGCCATCTTGATGGCCTGGATTATCAATCCCTGCATAAAAACGTGGATGACGTGCTGGAAAAAGCCGCTGCCCGCGATGTGAAATTCTGCCTTGCGGTGGCGACGACGCTGCCGGGTTATCGCACCATGCGTGAGCTGGTGGGCGTTCGCGACAACGTGGTGTTCTCCTGCGGCGTGCATCCGCTGAATCAGGACGAGGCGTATGACGTTGAGGAACTGCGCCGACTGGCAGCAGAAGAGGGCGTGGTGGCGATGGGGGAGACGGGCCTGGACTATTTTTACACGCCGGAAACGAAACCGCGACAGCAGGAGTCCTTCCGCCATCATATCCGCATTGGCCGCGAACTGAACAAGCCGGTCATTGTGCATACCCGCGATGCGCGTGCCGATACCCTGGCGATCCTTCGGGAAGAAAACGTGACGGATTGCGGTGGCGTACTACACTGTTTCACAGAAGACAGAGAAACGGCGGGTAAACTGCTTGATTTAGGGTTTTATATTTCGTTTTCCGGGATCGTGACGTTCCGTAACGCTGAGCAGCTCCGGGATGCCGCGCGTTATGTTCCGCTCGATCGCATTCTGGTGGAGACAGACTCTCCGTATCTGGCCCCGGTACCGCATCGCGGTAAAGAGAACCAACCGGCGATGACGCGAGACGTGGCTGAGTACATGGCCGTACTGAAGGGCGTCAGCATCGAAGAGCTGGCCCGCGTGACCACGGAAAACTTCTCAACGCTGTTCCATATTGACCCCGCCCGCCTGCAATCTGTCTGATACACCTGTTTTTTTTAGGCTCGTAATTAATAAATAAAACGAGTAAAGTTCACCGCCTCATTTGGGGCGGTGAGGGTGTTTTTAGACACATCCGGACATGCTTTTTGTAAATAACTGAAAGTTTTTCGACCGCCTTAAGCTGAAACGTGATAGCCGTCAAACAAACTCAGAGGGAATTATTTTACTCTGTGTAATAAATAAAGGGCGCTTAGATGTCCTGTCCACGGCACGGTACTCCCCCCGGGCCAATGCGTGAAAGCGTAAAAAAAGCACAAATACTCAGGAGCACTCTCAATTATGTTTAAGAATGCATTTGCTAACCTGCAAAAGGTCGGTAAATCGCTGATGCTGCCAGTATCCGTACTGCCTATCGCAGGTATCCTGCTGGGTGTCGGTTCTGCTAACTTCAGCTGGCTGCCAGCCGTAGTGTCCCATGTGATGGCCGAAGCAGGCGGTTCTGTCTTTGCTAACATGCCACTGATCTTCGCGATCGGTGTGGCTCTGGGCTTCACCAATAACGACGGCGTATCTGCGCTGGCTGCAGTGGTTGCTTACGGCATCATGGTGAAAACCATGGCTGTGGTTGCGCCGCTGGTTCTGCATTTACCGGCAGAAGAGATCGCCGCGAAACACCTGGCGGACACCGGTGTTCTGGGCGGTATCATTTCCGGTGCGATTGCAGCGTACATGTTCAACCGCTTCTATCGCATCAAGCTGCCTGAGTACCTGGGCTTCTTCGCGGGCAAGCGTTTCGTTCCGATCATCTCTGGTCTGGCAGCGATTTTCACTGGCGTGATCCTGTCCTTCATCTGGCCACCAATCGGCTCCGCTATCCAGACCTTCTCTCAGTGGGCTGCTTATCAGAACCCGGTCGTGGCGTTTGGTATCTACGGCTTCATCGAGCGTTGCCTGGTGCCATTCGGTCTGCACCACATCTGGAACGTTCCATTCCAGATGCAGATTGGTGAATTCACCAACGCAGCAGGCCAGGTATTCCACGGCGATATCCCACGTTACATGGCGGGTGACCCAACTGCAGGTAAACTGTCTGGTGGCTTCCTGTTCAAAATGTACGGTCTGCCAGCAGCGGCGATTGCTATCTGGCACTCTGCTAAGCCAGAGAACCGTGCAAAAGTGGGCGGTATCATGATCTCCGCAGCGCTGACCTCGTTCCTGACCGGTATCACCGAGCCGATCGAGTTCTCCTTCATGTTCGTTGCGCCGATCCTGTACGTCATCCACGCGATTCTGGCGGGCCTGGCGTTCCCAATCTGTATTCTGCTGGGTATGCGTGACGGTACGTCCTTCTCTCACGGTCTGATCGACTTCATCGTTCTGTCCGGTAACAGCAGCAAACTGTGGCTGTTCCCAATCGTGGGTGCGTGCTATGCCGTTGTTTACTACACCATCTTCCGCGTGCTGATTAAAGCACTGGACCTGAAAACCCCAGGCCGTGAAGATGCGACAGAAGACAGCAAAGCTGGCGCGACCAGCGAAATGGCTCCGGCACTGGTTGCCGCGTTCGGCGGTAAAGAGAACATCACTAATCTGGACGCGTGCATCACTCGTCTGCGTGTGAGCGTTGCCGACGTCGCGAAAGTAGACCAGCCGGGTCTGAAAAAACTGGGCGCAGCGGGCGTGGTTGTTGCAGGTTCTGGTGTACAGGCAATTTTCGGTACGAAATCCGATAACCTGAAAACCGAAATGGATGAATACATCCGCAACAACTAAGCTGTGACCTGGGGAGACTAAGGCAGCCGAATGGCTGCCTTTTTTATTTCTGTCTTAAAAAAATGCAGCAGCACGCTTTAACGGTCACTCTTCGTTCAGCTGATGAACATTCAGGAAAGAAATCGAGGGAGGAGGTTGAAAGGACAGGAGAAACTCGCTCATACTCATGAATTGTGTCACGCACTCAACCAGAGCGTGTGTTAACAGCAATTGCTCGCGCCAGATTAAACAAAAAAGGAAAAGGTCATGGCTGAAGAAACGATTTTCAGTAAAATTATCCGTCGCGAAATCCCGTCGGATATCGTCTATCAGGATGAACTGGTAACGGCTTTCCGGGATATTTCCCCTCAGGCCCCGACGCACGTCCTTATCATTCCCAATATTCTGATTCCGACCGTAAACGACGTAAAAACCGAGCATGAAGTGGCGTTAGGTCGTATGCTGACGGTGGCCGCGAAAATCGCTGAACAGGAAGGCATTGCAGAAGACGGTTACCGTCTGATCATGAACTGCAACCGTCATGGTGGCCAGGAAGTTTATCATATTCACATGCATCTGCTGGGTGGACGTCCTCTGGGGCCGATGCTGGCACATAAAGGTCTTTGATATGCGTAAAGGGCGTATTGCAGCGCTGGTATTGACGATGATGATTGTGGGGTGCAGCTCGCGCCCGGCAATACCCGTGAACGATGAACAGACGCTGGTGATGGAATCCTCCGTGCTTGCCGCGGGCATCACGGCGCAACAACCCGTGCTGACCATCAGTGAAATCAATTCCTCTGCCTCCTCTACGCTCTTTAATGAAAGACATGAACCCGTGACGGTCCACTACCGTTTTTTCTGGTATGACGTAAGAGGTCTTGAAATGCATCCGCTGGAGGCGCCGCGCAGCGTCACCATTCCGGCCAGATCGTCGGTAACGCTCTATGGCAGCGCCAACTATCTGGGTGCGCATAAGGTGAGACTTTATCTTTATCTCTAAGGGGTGAACCTTGATTAAAAACTTGAGCCGCTATGCGCTTGTGACAGCTTTCGCGCTGTTCCTGGCGGGGTGTGTGACCCGAACTGAACAGCCAGCGCCTGTGGAAGAGGCGAAACCGGGCACTGAACAGCCGACACAGCCAACGCAGCCGCAGCCAACCGTGCCGTCTGTGCCGTCTATTCCGTCACAGCCTGGCCCGATTGAGCATCCGGACCAGACGTCGCAGCCCACGCCGCGCGTGCGCCATTACGACTGGAACGGCGCAATGCAGCCCATGGTCGGCAAAATGCTGCAGGCACAGGGCGTGACGGCAGGCAGCGTGTTGTTGGTCGATAGCGTGAACAACCGTACCAACGGTTCGCTGAACGCGGGTGAAGCGACGGAAACGCTGCGCAATGCGCTGGCAAACAACGGTAAGTTTACGCTGGTCTCGGCTCAGCAACTCGCGGTAGCCAAACAGCAGCTGGGCCTGTCGCCGCAGGATAGCCTCGGCACACGCAGCAAGGCGATCGGCATTGCCCGTAACGTTGGCGCACAGTATGTGCTGTACTCTAACGCCACCGGTAACGTGAATACACCGGCCCTGCAGATGCAGCTGATGCTGGTTCAGACAGGCGAAATTATCTGGTCAGGTAAAGGTGCGGTTACGCAACAATGACAGCACGCGTGAAGAGATTCTGACGCGCTATTTTCCTCAGTACCGCCTTATCGCGCCGCAGGCCCACTCCGGGCTTGGCGGCGCGAGTTGCATTATAGCGCAGGGGGAACGACGCCTGGTCTTGCGGCAACATCACGACCCCTATGCGCCTGCCTCCCATTTCCGTCGTCAGTTTCGCGCCCTGAGGCGTCTTCCGTCAGATCTCGTGCCTGCCCCCCGTTTTTTCAGAGAGGGCTGGATGGCCGTCGACTATCTGGACGGTGACGTGAAAAGCGCGCTGCCGGACACGCCGGCGCTCGTGGCAATGCTGTATCATCTGCACCGGCAGCCACGTCTGGGATGGCGAATCACGCTATACCCGCTGCTTGAACGCTACTGGCAGCAGGCCGCGCCTGACAGACGCACTCCAGTGTGGCTGGCACATCTCAAGCGGTTGCGTAAAGCAGGCGAGCCGCAGCCGATTCGGCTATCGCCGCTGCACATGGATGTTCATGCCGGAAATATTGTGCATACGGCAGAGGGCATCAGGCTCATCGACTGGGAATACGCCGGAGATGGCGATGTGGCGCTGGAGCTGGCGGCAGTCTGGACGGAGAGCGACGACGCGCGGCAGACGCTTATCTGGGACTACGCCGAGGTGGCGCGCATTGACGCCGACGCGCTCAGGCGTCAGGTCAAACGCTGGCGGCCATGGGTCGTCATGTTAATGGCTGGCTGGTTTGAAATGCGCTATCAGCAGTCAAGAGACAAACATTTTATTGCGCTGGCAGACGATGCCTGGCGTCAGTTATAAACGAAAGGATAAGAGAGGTGGATGTGGGTCCAGTCATGTTGGATGTAGAAGGGTTTGAACTGGATGCGGAGGAGCGTGAAATTCTGGCGCATCCGCTGGTGGGGGGCCTGATCCTGTTTACCCGCAACTATCACGATCCGGCGCAGCTGAGCGAGCTGGTGCGTCAGATCCGCGCCGCGTCGCGCAATCATCTGGTGGTCGCCGTCGATCAGGAAGGCGGCCGCGTGCAGCGTTTTCGCGAAGGGTTTACCCGCCTGCCGGCGGCCCAGTCTTTTGCCGCGCTGCTCGGCACGGAAGAGGGCGGGACACTGGCGCAGGAGGCCGGCTGGCTGATGGCCAGCGAAATGATTGCCATGGATATCGACATCAGTTTTGCCCCGGTGCTGGACGTGGGGCATATCAGCGCCGCCATTGGCGAGCGCTCGTACCATGACGATCCGCGCATTGCGCTGGCCATGGCGACCCGCTTCATTGACGGCATGCACGATGCCGGGATGAAAACCACCGGGAAACACTTCCCTGGCCACGGGGCGGTAACGGCGGACTCGCATAAAGAGACCCCGCGCGATCCGCGTCCGGAAGCAGAAATTCGCGCCAAAGATATGTCGGTGTTCAGGTCGCTTATCACCGACAACAAGCTGGATGCCATCATGCCTGCGCACGTGATTTACAGCGACGTTGATCCGCGTCCTGCCAGCGGCTCTCCGCACTGGCTGAAAACCGTTCTGCGTCAGGAGCTGGGCTTCAATGGCGTGATTTTCTCTGACGATCTATCAATGGAAGGGGCGGCGATCATGGGCAGCTACGCTGAACGCGGTCAGGCGTCGCTGGATGCAGGTTGCGATATGATCCTGGTCTGCAATAATCGTAAAGGTGCCGTTAGCGTGCTGGATAACCTGTCGCCGATCAATGCAGAGCGTGTTACACAATTGTATCATAAAGGTTCATTTAGCCGTCAGGAGCTGATGGATTCGGCGCGCTGGAAAACGGTCAACGCCCGGCTTGAAGACCTGAATGAGCGCTGGCAGGCACATAAAGCCAGCCTGTAAACCCTCCCGGAAGGCGTAGCGTGGTGAGAAGACGATGATCATCTATTTACACGGTTTTGACTCAAACAGTCCTGGTAATCATGAGAAGGTGCTGC
The DNA here is from genome assembly GCF_049238285.1 of Enterobacter cloacae complex sp. IR53041. Lineage (NCBI taxonomy): Bacteria > Pseudomonadati > Pseudomonadota > Gammaproteobacteria > Enterobacterales > Enterobacteriaceae > Enterobacter > Enterobacter cloacae complex sp. IR53041. The sequence goes on from NZ_JBMKHB010000002.1 coordinate 67,713, forward strand.
AGCTGCAGTTTATCGATCCGGATGTCCGGTTGATCAGCTACAGCACGCGCCATCCGAAGCATGATATGCAGCACCTGCTCAAAGAGGTGGACAAGATGTTGCAGCTCAACGTGGACGATCGGCCGTTGATTTGCGGCGTGGGGCTGGGCGGCTACTGGGCAGAGCGGATTGGCTTCCTGTGCGACATCCGCCAGGTCGTATTCAATCCCAACCTTTTCCCGAACGAGAACATGGAAGGCAAGATTGACCGCCCGGAAGAGTATGTCGATATTGCGACCAAGTGCGTCAGCAATTTTCGGGAGAAAAACCGTGACCGCTGCCTGGTGATCCTGTCGCGTAACGATGAGGCGCTCAACAGCCACCGGGCGGCAGAACTGCTGCATCATTACTATGAAATTGTCTGGGACGAAGAACAGACCCACAAGTTCAAGAACATCTCCCCGCATCTGCAGCGCATCAAAGCCTTTAAAACGCTGGGCTAAACCACAGACTGCCGCTTCAGAAACCCGGTCGTGAACGCGCACCGGGTTTCTTTTTGTCCAGAATTGTCTACTTTTAAGCCATCAAAACTTGATGCATATCAATTTTGGTATGACCAATGCGCCTGACGTGGTATTCTCAATGCACCTGAATGGTTTCAGTGCTGTAACCTGTTGTTAATTAAGGGTTATTTTTATAACTTTTAATTAACAATTGGTTAATAATTTGAGGGGGTCACGTTGACTACGCCATTGAAAAAGATAGTGATTGTAGGCGGTGGTGCTGGCGGGCTGGAGCTGGCGACACAGTTGGGTAAGAAGCTGGGGCGCGGTAAAAAAGCCAAAATCACGCTGTTGGATCGTAACCACAGCCACCTGTGGAAACCGCTGCTGCACGAAGTAGCGACCGGCTCTCTGGACGAGGGCGTGGACGCGCTAAGCTATCTGGCGCACGCGCGCAACCATCATTTCCAGTTCCAGCTGGGCTCGGTGGTGGACATCAACCGTGAAAGCAAAACCATCACTCTGGCAGAACTGCGTGATGAAAAAGGGGAGCTGTTGGTTCCTGAGCGCAAGCTGCCGTACGACACCCTGGTCATGGCGCTGGGCAGTACCTCCAACGACTTCAACACGCCGGGCGTGAAAGAGCACTGTATCTTCCTCGATAACCCGCACCAGGCGCGTCGTTTCCATCAGGAAATGCTGAACCTGTTCCTGAAGTACACCAGCAATATGGGTGCGAACGGTAAGGTCAACATCGCCATTGTCGGCGGCGGTGCGACGGGCGTTGAGCTGTCCGCTGAGCTGCACAATGCGGTGAAGCAGCTGCACAGCTACGGTTATAAAGGGTTAACGAACGAAGCGCTGAACGTCACACTGGTCGAAGCCGGTGAACGCATTCTGCCTGCGCTGCCTCCGCGTATTTCCGGTGCGGCGCACAATGAACTCACCAAGCTGGGCGTGCGTGTGCTGACGCAGACCATGGTGACCAGCGCCGACGAAGGCGGCCTGCACACCAAAGACGGCGAGTATATCAAAGCGGATCTGATGGTCTGGGCGGCAGGTATCAAAGCGCCTGACTTTATGAAAGATATCGGCGGCCTGGAAACCAACCGCATTAATCAGCTGGTCACGGAGCCAACGCTGCAAACCACGCGTGACCCTGAAATCTTTGCTATTGGTGACTGCGCCTCCTGCGCCCGTCCTGAAGGTGGATTCGTGCCGCCGCGCGCCCAGGCTGCACACCAGATGGCAAGCCTGGTCCTGCACAACATTCTGGCGCAGTACAAAGGCAAGCCAATGAAGGCCTATGTTTACAAAGACCACGGTTCTCTGGTGTCTCTGTCAAACTTCTCAACCGTCGGCAGCCTGATGGGCAACCTGATGCGCGGCTCGATGATGGTAGAAGGGCGCATTGCCCGCTTCGTGTACATCTCCCTGTACCGTATGCACCAGATTGCGCTGCACGGCTACTTCAAAACCGGGCTGATGATGCTGGTGGGCAGAATCAACCGCGTGATCCGTCCGCGTCTGAAGCTGCACTAATCTTTCACTCCCTCCGGGCTCTCCGGAGGGAGTTTTTAGCATTTCATGCTGTAGATCACAGTTTGACTGCTTAAGAGTTCTCCTAAATAGAATATATCTCCTCGCTATGCCCCTTTTTTGATCCTTTATCTGATTGGCGAAGCCGTGCCTCCATTGCAAAATTGTTACCAATAGCAACAAAGGAGGAAGTCCCGTGAATAAATCAATGTTGGCGGGTATAGGGATTGGCGTCGCGGCTGCGTTAGGTGTGGCTGCCGTTGCCAGTCTCAACGTATTAGACCGCGGCCCGCAGTATGCGCAGGTGGTTTCTGCTACACCGATTAAAGAAACGGTAAAAACGCCTCGTCAGGAGTGCCGCAATGTCTCCGTGACGCATCGCCGTCCGGTGCAGGATGAAAACCGTATCGCCGGTTCTGTTCTGGGTGCGGTAGCGGGTGGCGTGATTGGTCACCAGTTTGGCGGCGGCCGGGGTAAAGATGTGGCGACCGTGGTCGGCGCGCTGGGTGGCGGCTATGCCGGTAACCAGGTGCAGGGCGCGATGCAGGATAACGATACCTACACCACGACTCAGCAACGCTGCAAAACCGTCTATGACAAGTCGGAAAAAATGCTGGGTTATGACGTGACGTACAAAATTGGCGATCAGCAGGGCAAAATCCGCATGGATAAAGACCCGGGCACGCAAATTCCGCTCGATGGAAATGGCCAGCTGGTTCTGAATAACAAAGTGTAAAAAAGATGTTCTCTGAATTTAGCTCCTCATGCGCTCAGGCTGAGGAGCTTTTTTTTGCTTCAGATTTTGAGTAGCTCAGGCCACAGCCGCAGCGTGGTGTCGCTAATAATCTGCAGTTTTTCCAGCGTTGCCCCTTCACGGGCGCTGATCGACATCCCCTGCAAAATACAGCTCAGGTATTGCGCCAGCAGCTGAGGGTTGCACTGTGCAGGGATTTCACCGCGCTGCTGCCGCTGAGCCAGAAAGGCGCTCAGCGTCTCCTCCTGCATGGCATGACGCGATTTCACCGTATTGGCAATCTCTTTCGAGGACGCCGCCAGGGTGGCAGAGGTGTTAATCATAAAGCAGCCCGCAGGCGTGTCCTTACTGGTGAAGCAGGTCGCGACGGCGGTGAAGTAATCCCGAAGCGCCTGTTCGACGCTTTTCTCTTCACAAAACAGCTGGGCTTCGTGTTTCGCCGCAAAGCGCGAAATGTATCTGTCCAGCACCGCCCTGAACAGCCCCTCTTTATTGGTAAATTCGGCATAGAGCGTCGGCGCTTTGGCGCCGGTGGCTTCTACCAGATCGGAAAGCGAGGTTGCTTCATACCCATGTTGCCAGAAGAGAGTCATGGCCTTATCAAGCGCTGCATCCCTGTCAAACACTTTTGGTCGGCCACGGCTTTTCTTTGCACAACTCGTGACGTCGGTTGTCATGTGCCGTTGGTCCTCTGTTGGTTTGTTGAATGACCATTATAAAAATAAACGCAAGTCACCACCAGCGCTGAATGCTTAAAAATAAATTAATCATATGAGTATGAAAAATAACGACTTTAAAATTAAGTTAACGACCATTATAAAATTATGTTGACGTGTGAGATGGATCACATTTATTATTTACCTATCGATCGTTAACTAAATGGCTAACGACCTCCAAATTCATCTGCTAAAGGTAAACATCATGAAAAACGTAAAAACCCTCATCGCTGCTGCTGTCCTGAGTTCACTCTCTTTCGCAAGCTTTGCGGCTGTACAGGTACAGTCCACCCCGGTCGATCAGCATAAAGTCGGGACGATCTCTGCCTCTGCCGGGACTAACCTGGGTTCACTGGAAGATCAGCTGGCGCAAAAAGCGCAAGAGATGGGTGCAAAATCTTACCGCATCACCTCTGTGACCGGTCCTAACACCCTGCACGGCACCGCCGTCATCTACAAATAAGCCGGGCATAAACCCTCATTTATGCCACTGCAATAAAAAACGCCCTGCTTAGCAGGGCGTTTTTTTATTTATGATTTACATCGATTGCTGGATGACATCGTGATGCCGGGTGACGTCGGTCGGCATGCCTGAGCGGGCCTCCATTGCGCGCTCCATCACCTCGCTGTTGGTATTCGCATTCGTTTTAAAGCTTACCATCGCGGCATTCAGGTTAATGGGCAGCGTCTGCGGGTCATCGCCAATGTTTTTCGACAGCGGCTGGTGAATTTCAACCAGCCGCACGCCGCCCGGCTCCTCAGAAACCTTGATCGGCGTATTGATGATATTGACTTTGGTACCCGGCGTAACGACGTTAAACAGCGTTTTGATATCGTCATCGCGCAGACGAATGCAGCCCGAGCTGACGCGCATGCCGATGCCAAAGTCCGCATTCGTTCCGTGCAGCAGGTAAACGCCGCCGTAGGCCGCCAGACGGATCGCGTGGTGACCCATCGGGTTATCCGGGCCTGCTGGCACCACGGCTGGAAGATCGATGCCCTGAGCTTTATACCGTGCACGAATATTGGCCGTTGGTGTCCAGGTTGGATTCGCGCGTTTATCCGAGACGGTCGTGACCATCGTCGGCGTCAGGGTGTCGCCGCCCAGCTGACCAATACCAATCGGGTAGACGGTCACCTCATTTTTACCCGGCGGGTAATAGTACAGACGCAGCTCCGCCAGATTTATGACGATCCCCTCACGCGGAGCGTCCGGCAGGATAGTCTGTAACGGGATAGTCAATACGCTGCCCGCGCGCGGGACGTAGGGGTCGACGCCAGGGTTCGCCTGCAGCAGGGCCAGAAAACCAACGTTATATTTTTTGGCAATGGCTTCCAGCGAACCGCCATTATTTTCAACCACATGAAAGCGGTTTTCCCCCACCACCTTGCTGCCGGGCGGAGGAAGGGGCCAGGTATTTGCGCGAGCGGGAAGCGCAACCGCAACGGTGGCTGCCAGCGCAAACAGGGTTAACCAGCGAGTCATACGCGAAGAGATCATCACTATAGTCCATATATATGATAAGGTTATTGTTTTATAAAGCGTTAAAGATAATTATGGCGAATGGGTGTGTCGGGAAGATCGGGTGAAGTGCAAAGAGTTTGTAAATTGTCCCCCGTTAGCGCTGGGCTAACGGGGTGAAGGGAATTTATGCGATCGCATTCTCTTCCAGCTGGCGCATAAAGTTACGCACCCAGTCCATGCGGGTTTTGCGCTCCGTCAGCTCCTGGGTAAATTTGAGACGCGTTGGGCCATCCAGACGGAAATGCTGCGGCTGTTTTTGCAGCAGACCGATGAGCCACATCGGGTTGACGTGGTTCTTCTCGGCGAACTCAATCACGCCGCCTTTTTCGTTGCCTTCAAGCTTGCGAATGCCCAGCTTCTGCGCCTGCTGGCGCAGGCGCGCGATATCCAGCAGATTTCGCGCCGCATCGGGCAGCAGACCAAAGCGGTCGATCAGCTCAACTTTAATCTCTTCCAGCTCGTTTTCCGTCTTCGCGCTGGCGATGCGCTTGTAGAACGACAGGCGGGTATTTACATCCGGAATGAAATCGTCCGGCAGCAGGGAAGGCATGCGCAGCTCTACCTCGGTCTGCTGGCTGGTGAGATCTTCCAGCGACGGCTCGCGCCCGGCCTTCAGGGCATCAACCGCGTTCTCAAGCAGCTCCATATAGAGCGAGAAGCCGATGGTCTCCATCGAGCCGCTCTGGTCCTCACCCAGCAGTTCACCGGCACCGCGGATCTCGAGATCGTGCGTGGCCAGCGCGAAGCCTGCGCCGAGGTCTTCCAGCGAGGCGATGGCTTCCAGACGCTTTTGCGCATCGGTGGTCATCGCTTTCGGATGCGGCGTCAGCAGCCAGGCGTAGGCCTGATGGTGCGAACGCCCGACGCGGCCACGCAGCTGGTGAAGCTGCGCCAGGCCAAAGTGATCCGCACGTTCAATGATGATGGTGTTCGCCGTCGGAATGTCGATCCCGGTTTCGATGATGGTGGTGCACACCAGCACGTTAAAGCGCTGATGGTGGAAGTCGTTCATCACCCGTTCCAGCTCGCGCTCGCGCATCTGCCCGTGACCGATAGCAATGCGCGCTTCCGGCACCAGCTCCGCCAGCCTGTCGGCCGCTTTCTGGATGTTTTCCACGTCGTTGTACAGGTAATAGACCTGACCCCCGCGCAGCACTTCACGCAGAATGGCCTCACGCACCACCAGATTATCGTATTCGCGGACGAAGGTTTTTACCGCCAGACGGCGCGCCGGCGGCGTGGCAATAATCGACAGATCGCGCATGCCGCTCATCGCCATGTTCAGGGTTCTCGGGATTGGCGTCGCGGTCAGGGTCAGGATATCGACGTCGGCGCGCATCGCTTTGATGCGCTCTTTATGACGCACCCCGAAGCGGTGCTCTTCGTCGACGATCAGCAGCCCCAGATCTTTCCACTTCACGTCGCTTTGCAGCAGCTTATGGGTGCCGATCAGAATATCGATCTTGCCTTCGCTTGCCTGCTCCAGGATCTGCGTCTGCTCTTTGGTGCTGCGAAAACGCGACAGCATCTCGATGCGTACCGGCCAGTTGGCGAAACGGTCCCGGAAGTTGTCGAAGTGCTGCTGAGCGAGCAGGGTGGTTGGCACCAGCACCGCTACCTGCTTGTTGTTTTCAACCGCAAGGAAGGCGGCGCGCATCGCCACTTCGGTTTTACCGAAGCCGACGTCGCCGCAGACTAAACGGTCCATTGCCAGCGGCTGGCACATGTCGCTCAGCACGGCGTTAATGGCCTGAGCCTGATCCGGCGTGGTTTCAAACGGGAAGCTGTCGCAGAAGAGCTGATACTGTTCCTTATCATGCTTAAAGGCGAAGCCCTCTTTGGCCGCGCGCTGGGCGTAGATATCCAGCAGCTCGGCGGCCACGTCGCGCACTTTTTCCGCGGCCTTCTGGCGCGCGCGCGCCCAGGCGTCGCCGCCCAGCTTGTGCAGCGGCGCGTTCTCTTCGGCACCGCCCGCGTAGCGGCTGATCAGATGCAGGGACGACACCGGGACATACAGTTTGGCGTCGTTGGCGTAGGTCAGCATCAGGTATTCACCTTTAATGCCGCCCGCTTCCAGCGTGGTCATCCCCTGATAGCGTCCAACGCCATGCTCCAGGTGCACAATCGGCTGGCACGGATGCAGTTCGGCCAGGTTGCGGATCAGCGTGTCCGGGTTGATGGTTCGACGGCTGTCCTGACGACGGCGCGCGACGCGCTCGCCCAGCAGGTCGCTTTCGCAAATCAGCGCCAGGTTGTTGAGCGTGTCGATGAACCCATGCTCGGCGGCGCCAATCATCAGGTAACGGCCGTTTCCGGTCGCCTCGCTCAGGCGCAGGATGCGCTTCGGCGCCACCTTAATGCGTCCCAGCAGCTCACCTAACGCTTCGCGACGGCCTTCACTCTCAACGGAGAACACCACCGGGCCGGTAAAGGACTCCAGGAACTTGCGCAGATTATCCAGCGGGGATTTCTGCTGCGCCTGGACGGCCAGGTCCGGCAGCGTCCGGAAGGCGAGGTTGGTGTTGGCGGCCTTATCGGCAAGCGAATCGGTTTTCAGCTGCATGCGCGGCCAGCGCTTCAGCTCGGCGTTGAGCTCGTCGGTACGCAGCCACAGTGCTTCCGGCGGCAGCAGCGGACGCATCGGGTCAACCCCCCGGTTTTCGAAGCGAGCGCGGGTTTCGCTTTCAAAGCGGCTGGCGCTGGCGTCGATATCCCCGGTGTTAACAATCAGCGTATTCGCCGGGAAGTAGCTGAACAGGGCAGGCAACGGCTCGCTGAAGAACAGCGGCTGCCAGTATTCGATCCCGGCAGGCAGCGTGCCTTTGCTGACCTGTTGATAAATATGTTCCGCGTCGCGCTTCACCTCGAACTTATCGCGCCACTGGCTGCGGAACAGTTCGATAGCGGTTTTGTCCGTCGGGAACTCATGTGCGGGCAGTAAATTGATGGACTCCACTTCCTCCAGCGTGCGCTGCGTATCGGCGTCGAAGACGCGCAGGCTGTCGATTTCATCATCGAAAAAGTCCAGACGATACGGCTGGTCGCTGCCCATCGGGTAAAGGTCGAGCAGCGCGCCGCGGGTCGCATATTCCCCGTGCTCCATCACCTGATCCACGTGGCGATACCCGGCACCGTCAAGCTGTGCCCGCAGGGCATCACGGGACAGGCGCTGGCCTTTTTTCATTACCAGCGCATGGCCATGCAGGTAGCTGTGCGGGCAGACGCGCTGCATCAGGGTGTTTACCGGCACAATCAGCACGCCGCGCTGCATGGTCGGGAGTTGATAGAGCGTCGACAGGCGTGAGGAGATGATCTCCTGGTGCGGGGAGAAGCTGTCATAGGGCAGCGTTTCCCAGTCGGCCAGGCTGAACACCAGATTATCGGTGAACTGGCGAATTTCATCGTGCAGGCGCAGGGCGTTTTGCATATCCGGGGCAACCAGGATCACCGGGCCAGGATGACGCTCAGCAATTTCCGCCACCAGCGTGGCGCACGCTGCGCCCGTGAGTTCACCCAGCTGGCGCTGGTCGCCCGCTTTGACAGGCAAGGAATAACGATAGTGTTCAGGCATGGCTATGTCAGAGTCTCTTATGGATATACCAACAGTATTGGGGCATATCACTGATACGCAATGTCTTTATTATCCTCGATCGTTTTACATAAGCAAATCGTAACCGCACGGCGGGGTTATACGCCCCCGAAAGGGGGCGGAGAGGGCATTAACGGGTGGTCGGCGAGAGCGTAAGCGTCGAAGGCGGAGAAAAGAAAATGTCCCCGAACAGCGCGGTGGAGAGTTTACGCACCCCCAGCCCGGCCAGGGTACAGATAAGCAGGCTGGCAAACGGGTAGACCAGAATTAAGGTGAGTTCAGCCCAGACCGGCCAGTAAGCGGCATTCATCTCGCCAATCAGGAACAGGCTAAAGGCCTCAATGAGGATGCGGTGGGTGGTATAAATCGCAATGGTATTGGAGCCAATCACGTTCAGCAGGTTGTCAGGGTGAACGGCATAGCGCTGCTCAACGCTGTAGAACAGCTTCATGATCAGCACAATCGACAGCAAGGAGAGCAGCAGCGGAACGTTAGCAAACCACAGCACCACGGAGACGGCGGCGAAAGCGCCCGTTGCCAGCCAGGTGCGGCGCAGGTTTAGATTTTTCATCCATGCCATCAGCTCAGCGCCATACCACGCCCCGAGGCTGTAGTAGATCATGTTGCGTACCACGCTGTTCATTCCCCACCACGGCAGCGGCAGGAAGTTGATCGCGATGCTTGCCAGCGCCAGCAGTCCCAGCATCGGCAGCTTCCAGCGGCTCAGCAGTTTACACAACGTGAAGTAGACCACCAGGGCATACAGATACCACAGGCTGGTGCTGGCGGTGAGCATCCCTTGCACAAATCCCAGGAGCGAATCGGCGTAGGCCGCGTTCGACGAGGTGGCAACCTCGCGATCGGGCGCCAGCCAGGCGTTCAGGTGGGTCAGCGCCTGCCATTGCAGAATCCCCCACAGCGCCAGAACCCAGACAATGCTCCAGATTCGCTTGTCGAGGCTGATTCGCCAGTCCACCTCATCAATATAACGACGGATCAGATAGCCGGAGATAAAGAAAAAGACCGGCATACGGAAGGGGGCGAGATAGAGATTAAAATAGATCCAGCATTTGGCGAGAAGGCCAGAGAGCGGGTGTTGCAGCCCGATCAGGTGCGGATAAAACGTGATAACCGAATGGTAGATAACCACCAGGCAGATGCACAGCCCTTTTATCTGGTTAATCCATAATGCTTTTTGCTTCATTGTTCGCAACTACCTTATTGCCATAGACGAACGAGCAATTGTTGTTAAACGAAACCGGGCTGTAATGGGTAACAGTCTGTATCAGGAGGTTTTTCGGAAAAGGTGGAGGTTGCGAGGGGCGGTTTCAGAGATTAGTATCCTGATTTATCTGAATTTTTTGGAAAAATGATTACCAAAGCTTACGGTTTCAGTCATTTACGCTTAACGGATTCGCTTATATACTCGTGGGTCTGCTATCAGCAAACAGACGGACTTCATGTATCAACCTGTCGCACTCTTCATAGGCTTACGCTACATGCGTGGGCGCGCCGCGGACCGCTTCGGTCGCTTTGTCTCCTGGCTTTCGACTATTGGCATTACGCTTGGCGTGATGGCACTGGTGACGGTGCTTTCCGTCATGAATGGCTTCGAGCGCGAGCTGCAAAACAACATCCTGGGGCTGATGCCGCAGGCCGTACTCTCATCGACTAACGGTTCGGTTAACCCACAGCAGCTGCCGGAAAGCGCGGCGAAGTTACAGGGCGTCACGCGCGTTGCGCCACTGACCACCGGCGACGTGGTGCTGCAAAGCGCCCGCAGCGTGGCGGTCGGCGTGATGCTGGGTATTGACCCGGCGCAAAAAGATCCGCTCACGCCGTATCTCGTTAACGTGAAGCAGACCGATCTGGAAGCCGGAAAATACAATGTGATTCTGGGTGAGCAGCTTGCCGGTCAGCTTGGCGTCAACCGCGGCGACCAGCTGCGCGTGATGGTGCCTTCAGCCAGCCAGTTTACGCCGATGGGGCGCCTGCCAAGCCAGCGCCTGTTTACCGTGGTTGGGACCTTTGCCGCCAACAGTGAAGTCGATGGTTACCAGATGCTGGTTAACATTCAGGACGCGTCACGCCTGATGCGCTACCCGGCCGGCAATATCACCGGCTGGCGCCTGTGGCTCGACGCGCCGCTGAAGGTCGATACCCTCAGCCAGCAAAAACTGCCGGACGGCACCAAATGGCAGGACTGGCGCGAGCGTAAAGGCGAGCTGTTCCAGGCCGTGCGGATGGAGAAAAACATGATGGGGCTGCTGCTGAGCCTGATCGTCGCCGTGGCTGCTTTTAACATCATCACCTCGCTGGGACTGATGGTGATGGAGAAGCAGGGCGAGGTCGCTATCCTGCAAACCCAGGGGCTGACGCCGCGGCAGATCATGGCCGTGTTTATGGTGCAGGGGGCCAGCGCCGGTATCATCGGCGCGCTGCTCGGGGCGGTGCTGGGTGCGCTGCTTGCCAGCCAGCTCAACAATTTAATGCCGATCATCGGCGCGCTGCTTGACGGCGCGGCGCTGCCGGTGGCCATCGAGCCGCTGAAGGTGGTCGGTATTGCGCTGGCCGCGATGGCCATTGCGCTGCTTTCTACGCTTTATCCTTCCTGGCGCGCTGCCGCCACTCAACCCGCTGAGGCTTTACGTTATGAATAAGATCCTGTTGCAATGCGACAACCTGTCCAAACGCTATCAGGAAGGCACTGTGCAAACCGACGTGCTGCACAATGTGAGCTTTAGCGTGGGCGAAGGCGAGATGATGGCGATTGTCGGCAGCTCCGGCTCGGGCAAAAGTACGCTGCTGCATCTGCTGGGCGGGCTGGATACCCCAACCAACGGCGACGTGATTTTCTCCGGCCAGCCGATGAGCAAAATGTCCTCGGCGGCGAAGGCCGAGCTGCGTAACCGCGAGCTGGGCTTTATCTACCAGTTCCACCACCTGCTGCCGGACTTCACGGCGCTGGAAAACGTGGCGATGCCGCTACTGATTGGCAAAAAGAAACCGGCAGAAATTAACGCCCGCGCCAGCGACATGCTGAAAGCGGTAGGGCTGGGCCATCGCGGAAACCACCGTCCGTCGGAGCTGTCCGGCGGCGAGCGTCAGCGCGTGGCGATTGCCCGTGCGCTGGTCAACAACCCGCGTCTGGTGCTGGCGGATGAGCCTACCGGTAACCTGGACGCCCGCAACGCGGACAGTATTTTCCAGCTTCTGGGCGAGCTGAACGCCTCGCAGGGCACCGCGTTTCTGGTAGTGACCCACGATCTGCAGCTGGCAAAACGCATGGGGCGCCAGCTTGAGATGCGCGACGGCCATCTGAACGCGGAACTGACCCTGATGGGAGCAGAGTAATGGCGTCACCGTTATCGTTACTCATCGGTTTACGTTTTAGCCGCGGCCGCCGTCGCGGCGGCATGGTGTCGCTGATCTCCGTTATCTCGACCATCGGTATTGCGCTGGGTGTGGCGGTGCTGATCGTCGGCCTGAGCGCCATGAACGGCTTCGAGCGCGAGCTGAATAACCGTATTCTGGCGGTCGTGCCGCACGGGGAGATCGAACCGGTTAACCAGCCGTGGACGAACTGGAGCGACGCCCTGAACAAAGTGGAAAAAGTGCCCGGCATCGCCGCGGCTGCGCCCTACATTAACTTTACCGGGCTGGTGGAGAGCGGGGTAAACCTGCGCGCCATCCAGGTGAAAGGGGTGAATCCGACGCAGGAAGCGCGCCTCAGCGCGCTGCCGAACTACGTGCAGAACGGCGCGTGGGCCAACTTCAAGGCGGGCGAGCAGCAGATCATCATGGGTAAAGGCGTTGCTGATGCCCTGAAGGTGAAGCAGGGCGACTGGGTGTCAATCATGATCCCGAATGCCAGCGCCGATCACAAACTGCAGCAGCCAAAGCGCGTGCGCCTGCACGTTACCGGTATTCTTCAGCTGAGCGGTCAGCTTGACCACAGCTTTGCGATGGTGCCGATGGAGGATGCTCGCCAGTATCTCGACATGGGCGACAGCGTGACGGGCATTGCCATTAAGGTGAACGACGTCTTTAACGCTAACAAACTGGTGCGCGACGCGGGCAGCGTGACCAATAACTATGTTTACATCAAAAGCTGGATCGGCACTTACGGCTATATGTACCGTGATATCCAGATGATCCGCGCCATTATGTATCTGGCGATGGTGCTGGTGATCGGTGTCGCGTGCTTTAATATCGTCTCGACGCTGGTGATGGCGGTCAAAGACAAGAGCGGCGACATCGCCGTGCTGCGTACCCTTGGGGCAAAAGACGGTCTTATTCGCGCCATTTTCGTCTGGTACGGTTTGCTGGCAGGACTGTTCGGCAGCCTGTGCGGCGTGGTGATTGGCGTGGTGGTTTCCCTGCAGCTGACGCCGATTATCAACGGCATTGAAAAGCTTATTGGTCACCAGTTCCTGTCGGGTGATATCTATTTTATTGACTTCCTGCCGTCTGAACTGCACTGGCTGGATGTTTTTTATGTGCTGCTTACAGCACTTTTACTAAGTCTGCTGGCAAGCTGGTATCCGGCGCGTCGCGCAAGCCGAATTGATCCGGCGAGGGTATTAAGTGGCCAGTAATTACGTCACGATCTAGCGGCTTCGGGTCGCCAGATCGAAAGAGGAATGCGTTATGTATTATGGATTTGATATTGGCGGCACCAAGATTGCGCTCGGCGTGTTTGATAAAGACCTCAAACTGCAGTGGGAAACCCGCGTTCCCACGCCGCGCGACAGCTACGACGAATTTTTAACCGCCATTGCCGCGCTGGTGGCGCAGGCCGATGAACGCTTTGGCGTGAAAGGCAGCGTCGGCATTGGTATTCCGGGCATGCCGGAAACCGACGAGGGTACGCTTTACGCGGCCAACGTGCCTGCCGCCAGCGGTAAACCGCTGCGCGCCGATCTCTCCGCGCTCCTTGAACGCGACGTGCGTTTAGATAACGACGCCAACTGCTTTGCGCTCTCCGAAGCCTGGGATGATGAGTTCCGTCACTATCCGCTGGTGATGGGGCAGATCCTCGGTACCGGCGTCGGCGGAGGAATCGTCATCAACGGTAAGCCCATCACCGGCCGCAGCTACATCACCGGCGAGTTTGGTCATATCCGCCTGCCGGTGGATGCGCTGGAGGTCGTCGGCCGTGATTTCCCGCTGACCCGCTGCGGCTGCGGGCAGCACGGCTGTATTGAGAACTACCTGTCAGGCCGCGGGTTTGCATGGCTTTACGAACACTTCTATCATCAGAAACTTGATGCCCCTCAAATCATTACCCTGTGGGAGCAAGGGGATGCGCAGGCGCGTGAGCACGTCGAGCGCTATCTGGATCTGCTGGCGGTGTGTCTGGGCAATATTCTCACCATCGTCGACCCGGATCTGCTGGTGATTGGGGGAGGGCTCTCAAACTTTACCGCGATTACGGAACGGTTGTCCGGGCGTTTGCCCCGACACTTATTGCCGGTTGCCCGCGTGCCGCGTATTGAACGCGCGCGACACGGGGACGCAGGAGGCATGCGCGGAGCCGCATTCCTTCATCTCACCGATTAGTTTACGAGGTTTCTATGCTGTCGCGTCGCCAGGGTCGACTCAGCCGTTTTCGCAAAAATAAACGCCGCTTGCGTGAGCGCTTGCGCCAGCGGATCTTTTTCAGAGACAGAATGATGCCAGAAGCGATGGATAAACCCAGAGTGGTGGTGCTGACCGGGGCGGGGATCTCCGCCGAGTCAGGTATTCGAACCTTCCGCGCGGCGGACGGGCTGTGGGAAGAGCACCGCGTGGAGGATGTCGCCACGCCGGAAGGCTTTGCCCGTGACCCGGATCTCGTGCAGGCGTTTTACAACGCCCGCCGTCGTCAGCTTCAGCAGCCTGACGTCGCGCCGAATGCCGCGCATCTGGCGCTGGCGAAGCTGGAAGAGGCGCTGGGCGATCGTTTTCTGCTGGTGACGCAGAATATCGACAACCTTCACGAGCGGGCCGGCAACAAGAACATCATCCATATGCACGGCGAGCTGCTCAAAGTTCGCTGCGCATGGAGCGGTCAGGTGCTGGACTGGAAAGAGGACGTGCTGCCGGAGGATAAGTGCCACTGCTGCCAGTTCCCGTCTCGCCTGCGTCCGCACGTGGTCTGGTTCGGGGAAATGCCGCTGGGAATGGATGAGATCTACAGCGCGCTGGCGATGGCTGACGTGTTTATCGCCATCGGCACATCCGGCCACGTTTACCCGGCGGCGGGGTTTGTCCACGAAGCGCGGCTGCACGGTGCGCATACGGTTGAACTCAATCTTGAGCCGAGCCAGGTGGGCAGCGAGTTTGAAGAAAAACACTACGGCCTGGCAAGCACGGTTGTTCCGGAATTTGTCGACAAGCTGCTGAAAGGGCTGTAACGCTCATCGCGTGAAAAGGCACCCGCTGGACGGGTGCCTTTTTATTTAAGAATGAAAGAAGGCCAGCGTCTTCTCCAGCGATTTAGCCTGCTCGTCCAGCGAAAGCGCCGCCGCAGAGATCTGCTGAACCAGTGAAGCGTTCTGCTGGGTGGTGCTGTCCATCTGGTTAACAGCGGTACTGACCTGGCTAATTCCCCGATTCTGCTCGTCCAAAGCCTGAACAATGTCGTTGATGACCAGATGCACGTGCGACACCGCCTCAATCACCTGTTTCATCATTACGCCGGTCTCATTGACCAGCTCAACGCCTTTGCTGACGCGGCCTGAGGACTCGGCAATCAGTTGAGAGATCTCTTTGGCTGCGTTAGCGCTTCGCTGGGCAAGATTGCGTACTTCACCTGCGACTACCGCGAAACCGCGTCCCTGTTCACCCGCGCGCGCCGCTTCAACGGCAGCATTCAGCGCCAGGATATTGGTCTGGAAGGCGATGCCGTCGACGATACTGTTAATCTCACCGATCTTGCGCGCGCTCTCATCAATCTCGCCGATCACCACGACCACATCGTTCACCAGCGTTTCGCCATGCCCGGCAAGGCTCGCGGCGCGATCGGTCAGGGTGGTCGCCTTGTGGGCGTTGTCGGCATTGTTCTTCACCGTAACCGAAATCTCTTCCATGCTGGCAGCGGTTTCAACAATCGCCGCCGCCTGTTCCTCGGTACGCGAGGCGAGGTCAAGGTTGCCCGCCGAAATTTCGCTGGTCCCGCCGTGCACGGAGTGGCTGGCTTCGCTGATGTTGTCGACGATGCGCTTGAGCTGCGTCTGCATGGTGTGCAGGGCATAAAAAATGCTGTGGGTATCCCCGGATCGCACCGGGATGGTGTTGTTCAGATCCCCGCGGGCGACGGCCAGGGCGATCCCGGCGGCCTCGGAAGGTTCTCCCCCCACCGGACGATCAACCTTGCGGGTAAAGATCTGGGCCATCACCAGGCTAACCGCAACGATGCTTAACACCATCATGACGATGGCCTTCAGTAAAAATGCGCGCGCTTCGGCCATCACTTCGCTGACCGGGGTGATGATGGCGAGTTTCCACGGCGTCTGGCTATTACCGACGGTGATCGCCTGCCAGGTGATAAACACCTCTTCTTTCAGCAGCGGATCGTTTACCCGAGTGACGTCATGTCCTGCAATGTGACCCGCGTAAGGCTTGCCTGCCGCACCTTTGTCCGGGCTGGACACCACGTTATTGCCCGCAGACAGGAGCAGGGCGTAGCCTGTGCCGTTCCACGGTTTAATGGCGCCAATCATGGACTGCAGCGTGGCGAGCGAGAAGTCAGAGGTGACTGAGCCCAGAAACTGACCGTCACGCATGATGGGGGCGGCAATTGAGGTGAGCATCACGTCCACGCCGTTGTAGGGGTAAATATAGGGTTCGATAATCACATCTTTATGCCGCTGTTTCGGCAACAGATAGTAATCACCGCTGCCGGGCGTTTCGATGTCCGTCAGCTGGTGCAGTGTCGGTTTGCCGGTGGCATCGCGGTCGACGTAGCGGGCGTAGCGCCCGGCAGGATCTTCACCGCTCTGACCGGCAAAGACGGCATCTTTATCGTCAAACGCGTTGGGCTCAAAGGCCATCGACATGGAGAGAAACGACGGGTGAGCCGAGAGGTAGTGGACGAGCAGCTGGTTCAGGCTCTGGCGGTCGGAAATGCCCGCTTCGCGCAGCGCGAGGGCGCTGATGCCCATATCCCGGGCGGCAGTCAGGGCAGAATCCAGCTGTTTGCTGACCTGTAAAGCGTGTACCTCGGCTATCTGGCGGATATGGTTTTTGGCCAGCACCTCTTGCTGCGCCATCCATTGCCACATCATAAACCCGATCGTTGCCGTAAAGCCCACCGTCACGGTGAGGAAAATGGACAATAGCATCAACGTCTTGACTCTTATTTTTTGTCTTCGGACCATGGCGTCTTTCATTCTCATCTCCCGTAATGTCGTGCATGTCGGGCAGGCACAAAGTACTTATCGGATATTCCATCCCCTTTCTGTAGAGCGATGGATATATTTAATTTAAATCCAGACGATTAATTCCCGTTAATTAGTGTGGATGCTTTTATTTTGTGCATTCAATCAAAATAGTGCTCGATAAAACTCGTTATCGTCGTGTAGAAAGAGGATGCTAATAAATATAAAGTGGTAGAGGAGGATGGGATATGTACGGATTTATCGCGCGACAACCCATTTTTAACCCTGAAATGAATACCGTAGCCTATGAGCTGCTTTTCAGAGACGGGATGACAAATCGTTTTCCGGATGTGTCGGCAGAATATGCCACGTCCAGGATGATATCAGATCAGTTCTTATGTGTGCCGTCCCAGCGCATTGCCGGGGCACATACGTCGTTTATTAATTTCCCTTCAAGGATGGTTATTGACCGCAGTGGAGAAGCGCTTGATAAAGAGAGCGTGGTGATTGAAATCCTTGAAGATGCTGTGCCGGGGGCCGAACTGCTGCAGGCCGTCAGGGAGATGAATGCGCACGGCTATCAGTTTGCGCTTGATGATTTCACCCTTGCGCCAGAATGGGATGTTTTTTTACCCTTTATTTCAATCCTGAAATTTGACGTCAGAAATTATACCTTAGCGCAAATTAAAGCGTATCTGAAAGTACGTAAACATCTGACCGGTCATATTAAATATCTTGCTGAAAAAATTGAGACTAAAGAGGAATTCAACCAATACAGAGACGAGGGATTTTCCCTTTTTCAGGGCTATTTTTTCTGCCGTCCAGAGGTCATTAAATATAAACGGCTGTCGCAAAATCAGCTGGCGATTTTTCGCCTGCAAATGGAGGTCGGACGCAATAAACCTGATTTTCGAATCATCGAGTCGTTGATAAAAACCGATCTCACGCTCTCTTATAAAATCATGCGCTATATGAAGCATACGGCGTTTAAACATGTCGGCGCCTGTAATTTCAGCAAGTTAACCCTGAGCGAGGTGCTCAGATATCTTGGCGAAAACCAGCTCCGACGGTTTGTTGCCGTCGTGGTCCTCGCCAGTGCGGGCAATGACACCGTCAGCGAGCTTTACCCGCTGAGCATGATGCGCGGCAAATTCTGCGAACTGCTGGCTGAGACGATGAACGAACCGACTCTGGCTGAAAATGCGTTCATGTGCGGCCTGTTTTCTCTGCTCGATACCCTCCTGGAGCTTCCGATGGCAGAGCTGATGAAGCAAATTGCGGTGCCGCAGAGCGTGAGCAACGCGCTGTGCCACCAGGAGGGACGGTTAGCCGACATGATTAACCTCTGCCGTTACTATGAACAGCAGCGGTGGGACGAGGCGACCCGGATTCGTCAGGCGCTGGGCCTGTCAGATGAAGAGGTGGTTGAGGCGATGCGAAAGGCGACGCTCTGGGCTGGAGAGAATACGGTCAGTTAATCCTTCCTCACGCCGCGCAGGCGGCGTGAGGAAGAACGCGATACCGGTTAGCGGCCCGCTTTTAACTTCTGGTAATACTCTTCGTAGAGGCGGCTGGCGTCGCCGACATCGTTCTGCCACTCACCTTTGCTGATGGTTTCCGCATCCGGGTAGAGCGACGTATCGCTTGCCACTTCCGGCTTCAGCAGCTTGCGTGCGGCCAGGTTTGGCGTCGGGTAGCCAATCGTCTCGGCAACCTGTTTCGCCACGTCCGGGCGCAGCAGGAAGTTAATCAGCTTCAGCGCCCCATCCACATTTTTCGCGTTAGCCGGAATGGAGAGGCTGTCCATCCAGAAGATCCCGCCTTCTTTTGGCCAGACTACCTCAAGCGGCGTACCGGCCTGGCGGGCCACATACGCGGAGCCGTTCCACACCATCCCCAGGTTTACTTCGCCTTCCATATACGGGTTTGCCGGGTTATCAGAGTTGAATGCCGCCACGTTAGGCATCAGCTTTTTCAGCTCGGCATATGCCGCTTCAATCTCTTTAGGATCCGTCGTGTTGCCAGAGTAGCCAAGCTTGCGCAGCGCCACCTGGAAGACTTCGCGCGCGTCGTCGGTCAACAGCAGGCTGCCTTTGTATTGCGGTTTCCACAGGTCGGCCCAGCTTGTCACCGATTTCGGATCGACGGCCTCGCTGTTAACGCCAATCGCGGTTGCCCCCCAGATATACGGAATGGAGTAGTCGTTATTTGGGTCAAACGGCTTGTTGAGCATCTCAGGATCGAGGTTTGAAAAATGGGTTAGCTTCGTTTTGTCGATCTTCTGGATCATGCCTTCTTTGCGCATTTTGTCGACAAAGTAGGTGGAAGGAACCACCAGATCGTACGCGCCATCTTTGTAGGTTTTGAGCTTGGCGTACATGGTTTCATTCGACTCGTAGGTCGAGTAGATCACCTTGATGCCCGTCTCCTTGGTGAACTGCTCCAGCAGGCCCGGCGGCACGTACTCGGTCCAGTTGTAGAAGTAGAGCGTTTTGCTGTTATCAGCGTGTGCGGCACCCATACCAAGCACCAGCGCCGCAGCGGCGAGCATTTTTTTCATTTCATTGTCCCCTGAGATTTTGTTTTATCACGAGCAATAACCTGGCTGGCGATCACCAGAACCAGCGAAAACACCAGCAGAATGGTCGCCAGCGCGTTCACCTCAGGTGAAACGCCGACTTTCACCATCGAATAAATTTTCAACGGCAGAATTTCATAGCTCGGCCCGGTCACGAAGGAGGAGACCACCACGTCATCCATCGACAGGGTAAAGCTCAGCAGCCATCCGGCCGCCACGGCGGGCATCGCCAGCGGCAGGATGATTTTGCGCAGGATGGTCATTTCGCTGGCGCCCAGATCTTTCGCCGCCTCCAGCATGCGCACGTCGAACCCTTTCAGGCGCGCAAAGACGGTCACCACCACAAACGGCAGGCAGAAGGTGATATGGGAAAACAGCAGCGACCAGAAGCCAAGCTGTACGCCCAGCAGCATAAACAGCACCAGCAGCGAAATCGCCATCACGATATCCGGCGACATCATCACCACAAACAGCATGCCGCTGACGAACGGCTTACCGCGAAAGCGATAGCGGTAGAGCGCCACGGCGGTCAGGGAGCCAATCAGCGTGGCGAAGGTGGCGGAGAAGATCGCCATCGTCAGCGAGTGCTGAGCGGCCTGCAGCAGGCTGTCATTGTTCATCAGAAGGCTGTACCAGTCGGTGGTAAAGCCCTGCCAGTTAATCCCAAAGCGCGAGCTGTTAAACGAGTTCACGATCAAAATAATGATCGGGATATACAGGTAAGCGTAAATGGCGGTCATGAAACCGCCGCGAAGCAGTCGACCGATCATTCGAGTTCCACCTTCTTGTTCAGCAGCCGTGAGGCGCGCCAGTAAACCAGCAGCATCAGACCCATCACCACCGTCAACGTAATGCTGGTGGCGGAGCCGAACGGCCAGTCGCGAATGTTGAGGAACTGACTCTTGATCACATTCCCAATCAGCAGGTTTTTCGCGCCACCCATCAGGTCCGAAACGTAGAATAGACCCATGGCCGGAAGCATGACCAGCAGACAGCCCGCGATAATGCCGGGCATGGTCAGCGGAATGATAATGCGGATAAAGGTCTGGAACCTGTTGGCACCCAGATCTTTTGCCGCTTCCAGCAGCGGTTTATCCAGCTTCTCAATGCTGGAGTAGAGCGGCATCACCATAAACGGCAGCAGGATATAGACCAGACCCACAATCACCGCGCTCGGGGTAAACATGATGCGGATCGGCGTATCAATCATCCCCAGCCACAGCAGAAATTCATTGAGATAGCCTTTGGTGCTGAGGAAGATTTTCAGCCCGTAGATGCGAATCAGCGAGTTGGTCCAGAACGGCACAATCAGCAGAAACAACAGCAGCGGACGCACCTTTTGCGGCAGACCCGCGAGGAACCATGCGAACGGATAACCCAGCACCAGGCAGGCAATGGTGGCAATCAGCGCCATATTGAGCGAATGCAGCAGCACGTCAAAATAGAGCGGATCGAGCAGGCGCGCGTAGTTGTCCAGCGTAAAAACCAGCGAAACGAAGTTTGCGTCGTCACGGGTCAGGAAGCTGGTGGCGATGATCATCAGGTTGGGTAAAAAGACAAACAACACAAGCCAACCGACGATCGTGGCAATCACCACATTCTGGAACTTACTTGTGTTCTTCATCAGCCAGTACAACCTCCCAGCTTTCTACCCAGTTGATAACCATTTTCTGGTCGAGAGAGTGGTCGAAGTCAGGGTCGTCCTCGTTAAAGAACTCGCTGACCATCACCATTTTGCCGTTCTCCAGCTCGACGACAGACTCCAGCGTCATCCCTTTGTAGTTGCGCTCGCGGATATAGCCGATTAACCCTTCGGCCTCGGTATTGCCGTGAATTTCATCGACGCGCAGATCTTCCGGGCGCAGCAGAACGTTGAGCTTTTGTCCCTTTTCGACGGGGAAATTCACCGTGATGGCGCACTCGCGTCCTTCGACGCACGCGCGAACGCGCTGGTCGTCCAGACGCTCGATCACCATGGCGTCGAAGATATTGATCTCACCAATGAAGCTGGCGACAAAGAGATTTTTCGGCTCTTCGTAGATTTCACGCGGCGTGCCGTCCTGCTCGATTTTGCCGTCGCGCATCACCACGATGCGGTCGGACATGGTCAGGGCTTCTTCCTGGTCGTGGGTGACGAAGACAAAGGTAATGCCGAGCTTGCGCTGCAGGGCTTTAAGCTCGTTCTGCATCTGCTTGCGCAGCTTGTAATCCAGCGCGGAGAGGGATTCATCCAGCAGGAGCAGACGCGGCTTGTTGACCACGGCGCGGGCGATGGCCACGCGCTGCTGCTGGCCGCCGGAAAGCTGATGCGGTTTTCGCTGGGCAAACGTCTCGAGCTGCACCATGCGCAGGGCTTCGGTGACGCGCGGTTCGATCTCACTCGCCGGGGTTTTTTGCATCCGCAGGCCAAACGCCACGTTTTCAAACACGGTCATGTGCGGGAAGAGGGCATAGCTCTGAAAGACAGTGTTGACGTGGCGGTCTTCGGCGGGAACCTGGGTGATGTCCTGACTTTCAAGATGGATATGGCCGTTATCGACGCTCTCCAGCCCGGCGATAAGGCGCAGTACGGTGGTTTTGCCGCAGCCGGAGGGGCCAAGCAGCGTCAGAAACTCACCGTCATTGATGGTGAGAGTGAGGTCGGATATGACGTCTTTGCCATCAAAACTTTTACGAATTCGTTCCAGTTGCACCAGCGGTGAACGTGAACGGGATTGTGTATTCAATTTTTGCGCTGTCCCATATAGACGCCTCAGGCAGCAGACTGAAGCGGGGTTTGTGTGTAACCACCTTGGTGACTCGTAATGAGGGCGGACATTCTACGGCAATCCCCTGCAATCGCCAATCCTTGTCACTGATTCATAAGCTACATTTACTAACGCATAACGATATAAACGGAAAATATTCTCGTTTACGGGATAAAAGTGACCTGACGCAATATTTGCGTTTTGATGCTTATTGATAATGTTGTCACAAAAAGTGAGGGTGACTGCATGGATAAATTACTTGAGCGTTTTTTACAGTACGTTTCGCTGGATACCCAATCTAAACCGGGTGTTCGCCAGGTGCCGAGCACCGAAGGCCAGTGGAAGTTATTAAACCTGCTTAAAGAGCAGCTTGACGCCATGGGGCTGGTCAACGTCACGTTAAGCGAGAAAGGCACTGTGATGGGAACGCTGCCGGCGAATGTCGACGGGGATATCCCGGCGATTGGCTTTATCTCCCATGTCGACACCTCTCCGGATTTTAGCGGTAAACATGTGAACCCGCAGATTGTTGAAAACTACCGCGGCGGCGACATTGCGCTGGGCATTGGCGACGAAGTGCTCTCGCCCGTGATGTTCCCGGTGCTGCACCAGCTGCTCGGTCAGACGCTGATCACCACCGATGGTAAAACGCTGCTGGGGGCGGATGACAAAGCGGGCATCGCGGAGATCATGACGGCGCTGGCGGTGCTGAAGGGCAACGATATTCCGCACGGCGATATCCGCGTGGCCTTTACGCCGGATGAAGAGGTCGGCAAGGGCGCGAAGCACTTCGACGTGGACGCCTTTAACGCGCAGTGGGCCTATACCGTTGACGGTGGCGGCGTCGGTGAGCTGGAGTATGAAAACTTCAACGCTGCCTCGGTGACGATCAAAATTGTCGGCAACAACGTTCACCCCGGTTCGGCGAAAGGCGTCATGGTGAACGCGCTGTCGCTGGCGTCGCGAATTCATGCGGAAGTCCCGGCGGAAGAGAGCCCCGAACAGACCGAAGGGTATGAAGGGTTCTATCACCTGACCAGCATCAAAGGCACCGTGGACAGCGCGCAGATGCACTACATCATCCGCGATTTCGACCGTAAAGCCTTTGAGGCGCGCAAGCGTAAGATGATGGAGATCGCCAAGAAGGTGGGCAAGGGCCTGCATCCTGACTGCTATATCGAGCTCATCATCGAAGACAGCTATTACAATATGCGCGAGAAGGTGATGGCGCATCCGCATATTCTCGATATCGCCCAGCAGGCGATGCGCGACTGCGATATTGAACCGCAGCTGAAGCCAATTCGCGGCGGCACCGACGGTTCTCAGCTGTCATTCATGGGGCTACCGTGCCCGAACCTGTTTACCGGTGGCTATAACTACCATGGCAAGCATGAGTTTGTGACGCTGGAAGGGATGGAAAAGGCGGTGCAGGTGATTGTGCGGATCGCGGAGTTGACCGCTAAACGCTAAAAAAACGCCCGGTGGCGCTACGCTTACCGGGCCTACGATCCGAATGTAGGCCCGGTAAGCGTAGCGCCACCGGGCAGAAAGGCAAGGAGTGCCCATGTCAAACTACCGTCGCCATTACGTCCCCGGTGGAACCTGGTTCTTCACCGTCAACCTGCAAAATCGTCAGAGCGATTTGCTTACCCGTCATATCGATAGCCTGCGTTCCGCCGTCTCAACGGTTAAGCGTGCGAAGCCCTTCACCATCAACGCGTGGGTTATTCTGCCTGAACACATGCACTGTATCTGGACCCTACCGGAAGGAGACAGTGATTTTTCTGCTCGCTGGCGGGATATCAAAAAGACGTTCAGCCGCAACGTCGACATGCGTCATATCTGGCAACCACGATTCTGGGAACACACTATCCGCAACGAAGAGGACTACCGGCGGCATGTGGATTACATTTACGTCAATCCGCTGAAGCACGGCTTTGTGGGTAAAGTCAGCGACTGGCCGTTTTCAACGTTTCATCGGGACGTGGCTGAAGGGTTGTATCCGGTGGATTGGGCAGGAGAGATCGAGGATTTTGCGGCGGGTGAGCGGAAGTGAAAAGCCGGGTGGCGGCTACGCCTTACCCGGCCTACAAAAGCTCGATCCCGTAGGCCCGGTAAGCGCAGCGCCACCGGGCACTAAAGCGACTCAGTCCTCAAAGAACCAGTACCCGCTGTTGACCAGCGCGGCCAGCATCGCGAGGAAGGACGGGTCTTCCAGCGCATCGCCAAAGGTATCCGCAGTCAGCACCAGATGGCTGGCAATCGCTTCCAGCGCCGGTCGGTGCGGAGAGTCCAGCTTCTCGCCGTTGACGAACACGTCCTCACCAATGCGCAGCACGCGCAACCCGCCCAGGCGCGTCAGCTTGTCGCCTTGCTGAAGCGCATCGTAAATCTCGTCCGCCTGATACGGCGGCTCCGGAGGCGCAACGTCCAGCTCGTGGCGGGACTGGCTAATAAACTCGCCAAACCACTGACGGAAATGTTCCGGCTCGTTGATCAGATCCAGCATCATGCCACGAAGCTTATCCAGCTCCGCGGGCAGGATGTCTGCCGGGTGCTCACGCGCAGGCACGTCGGGATCGCTGTAACGATAGCTGCCCAGCTCGCGCTGCAGAACATAGTCAGCAAATCCGCTGATCATCTCGCGGCCGCTTGGCGCGCGGAACCCGACGGAGTAGTTGAGGGAGTTCTCCAGGGAGTAGCCTTCATGAGGGAATCCCGGCGGGATGTAGAGAATGTCGCCCGGCTCCAGCTCTTCGTCGATAATCCCTTCAAACGGATCAACCTGAAGCAGGTCCGGATGCGGGCAGTGCTGCTTCATCGGCACTTTTTCGCCCACGCGCCAGCGGCGGCGGCCCGTACCCTGAATGATGAACACATCGTACTGGTCCAGATGCGGGCCTACGCCGCCGCCCGGCACGGAGAAGGAGATCATCAGATCGTCCATGCGCCAGTCGGGCAGGGCGCGGAACGGACGCATTAATGCGGCCGTCGGCTCGTGCCAGTGGTTGACCGCCTGTACAAGCAGCGACCAGTTGTTTTCACCGAGGTGATCGTAGCTTTCGAAAGGACCGTGGCTAACCTGCCATTTCCCGTCCTGGTGGCTGACCAGGCGGCTGTCGACTTCGTTTTCCATGGCCAGACCGGCCAGCTCGTCAGGCGAGATAGGGTCGACAAAATTGCTGAACCCGCGTTTCAGAACGACCGGGCGTTTTTGCCAGTAACGTTCAATAAACTCGGGCCAGTTAAGCGTTAAGTGATAATCCATATTTTTTTATTCCGCAGGCTCTTACTGACTCGGATTATAACGGAAGCTCAGCCCCCCGGCTGCGAGATCCTCGCATTTTTCACATAACGGGTTAACTATCGTTCGATGTCGGCTGCTGGCGACCAAAAATGACCTCCATTCGCGCGCCGCCCAGCAAACTTTCGCTGGTTTCGATTTTCCCGTCGTACTGGTCGACAATCTCACGGGCGACGGCTAATCCAACGCCCTGGCCAGGACGTAGCGTATCGGCGCGCTGACCGCGATCGAACACCACATCACGTTTATTGCGCGGGATCCCCGGGCCATCATCCTCCACGATGATATGCAGTTCGTTATCCGTCTGGCGCGCCGACACTTCCACGAACTCCAGACAGTATTTGCAGGCGTTATCCAGCAGGTTGCCCATCACTTCCATGAAGTCATTTTTTTCACCCACAAAGCTTATCTCTGGCGAGATATCGAGGCTGATGTTCACCCCTTTACGCTGATACACCTTGTTGAGGGCAGACGTGAGGTTATCCAGAAGCGGGGCGACCGGATGCAGCTCGCGGCTCAGCAGGGCGCTGCCGGAACGCATGCTGGCGCGGTGGAGGTAATAGCCAATTTGCTGGGAAATACGGCTGATCTGCTCCAGCATCACCGGCTCGGCATCGTCAACGCTCAGCTTCGAGCTGCGCATGGAACGCAGGGTACTTTGCATGACCGCGAGCGGGGTTTTCAGGCTGTGGGTCAGGTCGGTAAGCGTCGTACGGTATTTATCATAGCGTTCGCGTTCACTTTTCAGCAGGCGGTTGAGGTTTCGCACCAGGCTGGTGAGCTCGCGGGTGGTTTCCGGATTGAGCTTTTCGCGATGATGTTCTTCCAGCTCGCGAACCTCTTTCGCCAGTGATTCAATGGGGCGCAAGCTCCACCACGCCGCCACCCACAGCAGCGGGATCACCAGCAGCAGATTTGCCGCCAGAACGTAGATGAACCAGCTCCAGACCATATAAGAACGCTTCAGCTCGACCGGAATGGTGTCGATCACCACGATGGTCAACTGCGGCATGTTTAGCGTCGCCGGATAGAGGTTAATTGCGACGGAGTGGGTCATCTCCGTTTCGGCGTCGTCGGCGCGGATCTCGTTCAGCTTTTGCTGCAGGGAGCGATCTTCACGGATCAGCGAGCTGGTGGTGTTGAGATCGGCTTCAATTTCATGAAACCCGTTGGTTTTCAGCCAGTCCGGACGAATGCTTTTGACCAGCCACGGAATGTCCCGCTGTGCCCACAGTAGCTTCCCCTTTTCGTCATAAATCAGGGCCAGCGTGGGGCTCTGCTGATTGAGGTTTTCCGGCATTTCGACGGTGATTTTATTGTCTTCCCACTTCGCCAGGGTATAAAACAGATTGCTTTCGCCACGCAGCAGGCGAAAGGTGGTTTTATCAAAGCTGACGCTGTAGCCCACCAGGGCGACCATGCCGTAGGAGAGCGACAGCACCAGTACGACGGCTGCCGTTGCCAGTAAAAAGCGCACCCGCAGCGAGAGGGGCAAAATATGGCGCAAGATCCGTCTCATTTAGCGTAATTCGAACAGGTAGCCCTGGCCACGGACGGTGGTAATCACATCCTGTGGATATTGCGCCTGAATTTTCTTACGTAAACGTCCCATCAGCACGTCAATGGTATGGCTCTCACGCAGTTCAGCATCAGGATAGAGCTGGAGCATCAAGGAGTCTTTGCTCACGACCTTGCCATTGTTGCGGATCAGCGTCTCCATGATGGTGTATTCGAAGGCGGTGAGCTTGATCACTTCATCATTGATGGATAATTCCCGGCGGGAGAGATCAACCTGGAAAGGCGGGATGGAGATAACCTGAGATGCCAGCCCGCTGTTGCGACGGAGCAGCGCCTGCATGCGGGCCGCCACCTCTTCAATATGGAACGGCTTAGTGACGTAATCATCTGCGCCCGCGCTGAGCACTTCAACCTTATCCTGCCAGCCTTCACGAGCGGTCAGCACCAGAACCGGCAGGGAAACATCGTGGCTGCGCCAGCGGCGAATCAACGACAGGCCGTCCTCGTCAGGCAACCCTAAATCGACAATGGCGATATCCGGCAGGTGTTCATTGAGATAATAATCGGCTTCTTTTGCATCTTCAGCATCGTCCACCTGATGTCCCATCTCCTGAAGCTGAACCTTCAGGTGATGGCGTAGCAATGCGTTATCCTCAACAACCAGTACGCGCATCATCTTTTCTCCCAGAATAAATAGTATGAATAGTTTAACGCTGATTATGTTGCTGTGGGGATAAACATTGAGTAAACCGGGGAAAAGCAACCCCCTTTCCGGGCGGAAAGGGGGGAGAGGAGATTACTTCAGCTCGTCAACCATGGTGATGGCGCGGCCAATGTAGTTCGCCGGAGTCATCGCCTGCAGGCGGGTTTTCTCTTCTTCAGGCAGCGCCAGGCCGTCGATAAACTGCTTCATACCTTCGGCATCAACGCGTTTGCCGCGGGTCAGCTCTTTCAGCTTCTCGTACGGTTTTTCGATGCCGTAACGACGCATCACGGTCTGAATCGGCTCCGCCAGCACTTCCCAGTTGTGATCCAGTTCGTCCAGCAGACGATCGCGGTTCACTTCCAGCTTGCTCACGCCTTTCAGCGTGGACTGGTACGCGATCAGCGCGTAGCCGATGCCCACGCCCAGGTTACGCAGTACGGTGGAGTCGGTCAGGTCGCGCTGCCAGCGGGATACCGGCAGTTTGCTCGCCATATGCTGCAGCACAGCGTTCGCCAGACCCAGGTTACCTTCGGAGTTTTCGAAGTCGATCGGGTTCACTTTGTGCGGCATGGTGGAAGAGCCGATTTCACCGGCGATGGTTTTCTGCTTGAAGTGGTTCAGGGCGATGTAGCCCCACACGTCACGATCGAAGTCGATCAGGATGGTGTTAAAGCGCGCGATGCAGTCAAACAGCTCCGCAATATAGTCGTGCGGCTCAATCTGGGTGGTGTACGGGTTCCACTGAATGCCCAGCGAGGTCACGAACTCTTCGCTGAACTGGTGCCAGTCCACTTCCGGATACGCGGCGATGTGGGCGTTATAGTTACCGACCGCGCCGTTGATTTTGCCCAGAATTTCAACCTGTTCCAGCTGACGGTACTGGCGCTCCATACGGTACGCGACGTTCGCCATCTCTTTACCCATCGTGGATGGGGTGGCTGGCTGGCCGTGGGTACGGGAGAGCAGCGGAATGTCGCGGTATTCCACGGACAGCGCTTTCACCGCGTCGATGATTTTACGCCAGTAAGGCAGCACCACCTCTTTGCGCGCGGTGGAGAGCATCAGCGCATGAGAGAGGTTGTTGATGTCTTCAGACGTACAGGCGAAGTGAATGAACTCAGACACGGCGTGCAGCGCAGGAACGCTTTCCACTTTCTCCTTCAGGAAGTACTCAACCGCCTTCACGTCGTGGTTGGTGGTGCGCTCAATGGTTTTAATGCGCGCGGCGTCTTGTTCGCTAAACTCGGCAACGATTTTATCAAGGTAATCGTTTGCCTTTTCGTCAAAAGCAGGAACTTCCTTGATTGCTGCCTGGGCGGCCAGCTTTTGCAGCCAGCGTACTTCAACCTGAACACGGAACTTCAGCAAACCATATTCGCTGAAGATCCCGCGCAGCGCGCTGACTTTATCGCCGTAGCGTCCATCGACAGGGGATACGGCGGTCAGTGAGGATAATTCCATAATTCGCAACTCCGGGAGGTTAACAATGAGCAAGAATTTGTTTTGCCTGAGTGGTCAGGCGATTACGAGAAAACATTAACTGCAGGCGGCCACCGCCAACCTGGTGCCACAGCACGGCGGCACGGATCCCTGCCAGCAGGGAGGCGCGTACTTTTGCCTGTACCTGCGGGCTTTGCAGCACGGCAGGGGAGCCGGTGACCTGAATCCGTGGGCCCAGCGGGCTGATGACGTCAACATAAATGCCGGCCATGGCGCTCAGCAGCGTGTCGGACTGCAGGTCAAAATGGTCAAGCTGACGCTGTAACCCGGCAATGCGATCGCCCAGGGTATTAAGCGCGCCTTTTGCTGCGCTCAGCTTACGCTCCAGCACCATCAGGCTCAACGTGTAGCGGGTCAGCTCTGCGTTTAACCCCTGACGGCTGCTGGCGTTAAGCACGCCAAGCAGGGTGTCAAGACCGAGACGAAGATTGGTTTCACTGCCGCCGAACACACCCAGGGTAGAGCCGGGGTTGAGGTCGATAACGCTGTTGAGTGAAACGTGCAGGGCATCAGCGTCGCAATGACCCTGATGTGCCAGCTGTTGCACCAGACGGGCTGACTGGCAAATTCCCGCCAGTGCCAGGGTGATGTCATAGTAGTTCTTCGCCACACGGTCTCCTTTATGTGTGCAATCGTGTTAAACAGCGGGCAGCGGCAGGCGCTGTTCAATAATCCCGCCGCCCAGGCAGATTTCGCCGCTGTAGAAGACAGCAGACTGACCCGGCGTGACGGCCGCAACCGGCTCGTCGAAACGCACGTCAATGCGATCGTCATCAAGCGCAGTCACGGTGCAGGGAATATCGGTCTGACGGTAACGTGTTTTCACCGTGCAGCGCAGTGTGCCTTTTAACGGCTCACGATCGACCCAGTGCAGCTGTTGCGCGATAAGGCCAACGGACATCAGACGCGGATGGTCGTGTCCCTGGGCTACAACCAGAATATTGTTTTCGACATCTTTGTCGACAACGTACCACGGATCTTCGCTACCCTCTTTGGTCCCGCCGATACCCAGGCCTTTACGCTGGCCGAGCGTGTGGTACATCAGCCCCTGGTGTTGGCCAATTTCGTCGCCATCGACGGTGACAATTTTGCCCGGCTGTGCCGGCAGGTAACGACCGAGGAAATCACGGAACTTGCGCTCGCCGATGAAGCAGATGCCGGTAGAATCTTTTTTCTTCGCGGTGATCAGATCCAGCTCTTCCGCGATTTTACGCACCTGCGGCTTTTCCAGCTCGCCAACCGGGAACAGGCTCTGGGCGATTTGCTCGTGGCTCAGCGTATAGAGGAAATAGCTTTGATCTTTATTGCCGTCCAGACCGCGCAGCAGCTGGCTTTTGCCATTCACGTCAGCGCGACGCACGTAGTGACCGGTCGCAATGTAGTCTGCGCCCAGATCTTCCGCAGCGAATTCCAGGAAGGCTTTAAATTTGATCTCTTTGTTGCACAGAATATCCGGGTTTGGCGTGCGTCCGGCTTTGTACTCTTCGAGGAACAGTTCAAAAACGTTGTCCCAGTATTCTGCGGCAAAGTTAACGGTGTGCAGTTCAATGCCGAGCTTATCGCACACGGCCTGCGCATCGGCGAGATCCGCTGCGGCAGTGCAGTATTCCTCGCCATCATCTTCCTCCCAGTTCTTCATGAACAGGCCCTCCACCTTATAGCCCTGTTGCTGTAACAGGTAGGCGGAAACGGAGGAATCGACACCGCCGGACATGCCGACGATCACTTTTTTCTGGCTGTTATCTGACATGGAATACTCACGACATTGAACTTCAAGGCGGCGTATTCTATCACGCCCCCCCACCATTGGCACCCTCTGTAAACGGCCAGTTAAATGCGCCGATGACATCCAGCGGCAGGCGTGCGCCTGACTGCCAGCAGCGGATGCTTTCCGCAACCAGCGGCGAGCGCAGGTTTGGCGCGTTCAGGATCTCGTCGGCGGTGACCCACAGACAGCGGTCGATATCGTTATCCTGCGGTTCAGTGGCGCACGTTTCGCTAAGCTCAACGGCAAATAAAAAACGCAGGAACGGTGTGCTGTCGGGCGCAATCCACTGGTGCATACGGATGAAGTGCTGGGGCTCGGCGTGAATACCGGTTTCTTCCCACAGCTCGCGTTTTGCCGCCTGCAGGAGGGTCTCATTGGCTTCAAGGTGCCCGGCAGGCTGATTCCACAGCGCTTTGCCGTTAATGCTCTCTTCGACAACAAGGAATTTCCCCCGGGCGTGGACCACG
This sequence comes from Enterobacter cloacae complex sp. IR53041, assembly GCF_049238285.1. NCBI lineage: Bacteria > Pseudomonadati > Pseudomonadota > Gammaproteobacteria > Enterobacterales > Enterobacteriaceae > Enterobacter > Enterobacter cloacae complex sp. IR53041. Next base: position 99,269 of record NZ_JBMKHB010000002.1, read on the forward strand.
CAGGCAACCGTGACATGAGGTTTAAACATAGTGACTCCTTAAGAGGTAACGTCCCGCCATTCACCGTTTGCCAGCGTTTCCAGGGTGTAGTTACCCATGGCGTAACGAATCAGGCGCAGGGTGGGGAAGCCGACGTGTGCGGTCATGCGCCGAACCTGGCGGTTGCGGCCTTCATAAAGGGTGATTTTAAGCCAGCTTGTCGGAATCGATTTGCGTTCGCGGATAGGCGGGTTACGCGGCCACAGCCACGCCGGTTCATTCACGCGTTCAATACCTGCCGGCAGGGTGGGACCGTCGTTGAGCGTGACGCCTTTGCGCAATTTTTCCAGCGTCTCGTCATCCGGCTCGCCTTCTACCTGGACGAAGTAAATTTTGCCGGTGCGTTTCCCCGGCTGCGTGAGCTTCGCCTGCAGCGCGCCGTCGTTGGTCAAGACCAGCAGGCCTTCGCTGTCGCGGTCCAGACGCCCTGCCGCGTAGACCCCCTGAACAGGGATGTAGTCCTTAAGCGTGCTGCGTCCGGCTTCATCGGTGAACTGCGGCAAAACATCGTAGGGTTTATTGAACAGAATCACCCGCTTTGGCTGGGTTTCTTGTGGTCGTCTGGCGGCTTGTCGCGAGCTGAATCGCTCAACCCGGTGTTTTGTAAAAGAAGTTTTCTTCATGGTATTTTCAGGCGTTATCAATTGCCGCATTATAGCCTAATAACGAAGACCTTTCATGGCGTCGGACAATCAGGTACTATCGAAGGGCTCATTACAATTTATTAACATAAGATCAGTAACAACCAGAAGCGCTCGAAGGAGAGGTTAATGGAAAGCAAAGTAGTTGTTCCGGCGGAAGGTAAAAAGATCACCCTGCAAAACGGCAAGATTAACGTTCCTCACAATCCGATCATTCCATTCATCGAAGGTGATGGTATCGGTGTAGACGTTACCCCGGCAATGCTGAAAGTGGTTGATGCCGCTGTTGAGAAAGCCTACAAAGGCGAGCGTAAAATTTCCTGGATGGAAATTTACACCGGTGAGAAATCGACGCAAGTTTATGGCCAGGACGTCTGGCTGCCAGCAGAAACGCTGGACCTGATCCGCGACTACCGCGTTGCTATCAAAGGCCCACTGACGACGCCAGTTGGCGGCGGTATCCGTTCCCTGAACGTGGCACTGCGTCAGGAGCTGGACCTGTACGTCTGTCTGCGTCCGGTTCGTTACTATCAGGGCACCCCAAGCCCGGTTAAGCACCCAGAACTGACCGACATGGTCATCTTCCGCGAAAACTCAGAAGACATCTACGCGGGTATCGAATGGAAAGCGGACTCTGCTGATGCAGAGAAAGTGATTAAATTCCTGCGCGAAGAGATGGGCGTGAAGAAAATTCGCTTCCCTGAGCATTGCGGTATCGGCATTAAGCCGTGCTCCGAAGAAGGGACCAAGCGTCTGGTGCGCGCGGCCATCGAATATGCGATCACCAACGACCGTGACTCTGTGACCCTGGTTCACAAAGGCAACATCATGAAGTTCACCGAAGGCGCGTTCAAAGACTGGGGCTACCAGTTGGCGAAAGAAGAGTTCGGCGGTGAGCTGATCGACGGCGGCCCATGGCAGAAGATCAAAAACCCGAACACCGGCAAAGAGATCGTCATTAAAGATGTGATCGCCGATGCGTTCCTGCAGCAGATCCTGCTGCGTCCAGCGGAATACGACGTGATTGCCTGTATGAACCTGAACGGTGACTACATCTCTGACGCCCTGGCAGCTCAGGTTGGCGGTATCGGTATCGCCCCTGGCGCGAACATCGGTGACGAGTGCGCCCTGTTCGAAGCAACCCACGGTACTGCACCTAAATACGCAGGTCAGGACAAAGTGAACCCAGGCTCTATCATCCTGTCCGCAGAGATGATGCTGCGTCATATGGAATGGTTCGAAGCCGCAGACCTGATCGTTAAAGGTATGGAAGGCGCAATCAACGCGAAAACCGTAACTTACGATTTCGAACGTCTGATGGAAGGCGCTAAGCTGCTGAAATGCTCAGAGTTTGGCGACGCGATTATCGCGAACATGTAATCCAGATTCTGGGTTAAACAAGAGCGGGAGCCTGAGGGTTCCCGTTTTTTTTGCCTCTGCCCGCGGGAGACAACCCGATGTTAGCCACTTTCCTTATCGCTGTCGTTGCACTTATTCATCTCTACATTCTTGTGCTGGAAATGTTCCTGTGGAATACCAAAACAGGGCACAAGGCCTTTAATCTGCGTCCTGATTTTGCACGCGACACCCGCGTGCTGGCGGCGAATCAGGGGCTGTATAACGGGTTCCTGGCGGCGGGCCTGCTGTGGAGCCTCTGGCTCGGCGAAAACGGGATTCAGGTGGCCATCTTCTTCCTGACCTGCGTGCTGATCGCCGGGCTTTTTGGCGCAGCCACCGCCAGTCGTAAAATTTTGTACGTGCAGGCCATTCCCGCGCTCGCTGCGCTGCTTGCGTTACTCATCTGAAGCAATGCTTTGGTTGAGATAATCCGTCCGATATACTCGTAACGTTACCTTTATTGACCAGAGACGAGACTGTTATGCACAACGATATCCCCCTGAAATATTATGATATTGCCGATGAGTACGCGACGGAGGCCGCAGAGCAAGTCGCGGAATCAGAGCGCGACGCGCTGGCACACTATTTCCAGCTGCTGCTCACCCGCTTAGCGAATAATGAGGAGATCAGCGAGGAAGCCCAGCAGGAGATGGCCACAGAAGCCGGGATCCGTGCGGGTCGCATTGATGATGTTGCGAACTTCCTCAATCAGTGGGGAAATGAATAGCCTGCCTCAAAAACCGTTATGGTGATGCTTTGCGATACAGCTCAGCATCACGCTATCGGACCACATGCATTTTTTCCGCAGAATAGGCGAAGCGGGTTTATCGACAAGCAGCGCGAAAATAACGATCAGAAAAAAGAGTACTGCTGGAAAAAATAAGGATAATTTCACGTTTTTAACCAAAATAAGAGTGTGCTTCAGGGTAATCTACCGTCTGAATATGACGACTATATGTTTTGGCGGAAAAAATGGAAACGTCCGAGTGTAAAAAAACGAGCAGGACAGGCTTCATGTTAGGGGGCGACGCCGGTGAGTCGCTTCGCCAGCTCGCTCCGGGTGAGTGCTTTTGAAAAATACCATCCCTGGATCAGCGCGTCGGGATATCTGTTCGCAATAAAGCGATACTGAGTTTCATTTTCCACGCCCTCGAACACAAGGGTTTTATTCAACTTCGCGAGGGCATCGCTGAAGATAACAAAGATGTTTTGCTTATAATCTTCGCTGATTCCATCCACCAGCGATTTGTCAATTTTGATTTCATCATATTCAAGCTGTGACAGCCGCGCCAGATTTGAATTTTGCACGCCGAAATCATCGATTGAAATTTTAACGCCAAGCGATTTTAGTTCCTGGCAGAATCCCTCAAGGATATCCGCCGCGGAAACGGCTTTCTCAGAAAGCTCGACCTTCATCAGGGAAAGGGGAAGGTTGTTGACTAAGCACTCGCGACGCAAAATGTTAATAAACTGTCCGTCTTCAATTTCTTTCCGCCCAACGTTGATTGAAACGATCAGCTGATGCTTAATCGCCAGCGGGGCAATTTCTGAGAGCGATTTACCGATAACATTGCCATAATATCTTTTATACAGCCCGATTTTCTTAATTAATGGGATAAACAGCTCCGGCGAGACGTCTCCGTGTTTTTGATCGCGCCATCGCGACAGAACTTCCACGCCCACGATTTTTTGGTCGCGAATGCGAATAATGGGCTGATAGTTAACGCTGAAGGTATTCGTTATCACGGCTTTGATCAGCGTACGTTCCAGCGAAAAACGGTCTTCATGGATACGGAAGACAAATAACGTTATCGCGACCCAGATAAAGTAGAGAATGATCGCGAGAAACGTAAAGATAAACGGGGGTAACGAGGCCAGTCCCGCATCGTGATGTTTTACAATCACGCATAAATCCCACACGGCGCTGCACTGTGTAATGGTCAGGGTGAACAACGTGGAGTGCAGCCAGCTCCGCGCTCGCAGGTCGGGGGCAGCCGAAAAAAAGATCCGGCCAAAGTCCTTTGTGGTAGCACTCAGGGAATAGCTTGCGGTAACCGGGGTGAATTTATCGTAAGCATAGCGGGAGGTGAAGATAATAATATTATTATAAATGGCCGCATTGCCCGTGAAAAAGTCTTTTCTTGAAAACTGCGCGAGGAGAAAACCTCTCGGCGTTTTATGCAGTTCCGCAGGAAGTGGAACGGGCGTCGCGAGTTTACCCCAAAAAGCAGTACAGATAATTTTTCCTTTTTCAATAAAACCGATATCGCCGAAATAGAGGTTGTTAAGCTTTATTTGTCTGTAGCTATCAAGGCTGGTTTTATCACACCCCTGCGTCGTTATGCTTTTAAGGCCCAGCGCCACGTTTTGGGACAGGTCTTCGGAATAATGTAAAAGGGTCCGGGATATTTCAAGCTGTTTGGTTTTTTGCTGACCAAGGATAACCGCATTGACCGCATAAAGAGACAGGATGACCAGAAGCGTTGAAACGATCGCAACGGCAATGCGCTTTTTCATTTTCCGGTTATCCTGTCCGCTCCCTGAATTCATAAATCTTAACACAGCCTGGGCAAGGCACAAGCCTGATAGTCACGCCGGGTGAGCAAATTCGGGCGGGTGAACTCATACGAAAGCATCAGTTTTTTAAGACAATTCTCAGCTAAGCTATTTTCATTGCGATCGGCAACGTCAGGTAAACCACGGGTTCTTCTTTCAGATCCTTCATGCTTGTTTATTCTATTAAGGAAAACATCGTGCGCAACGTGATGATCCCTATTCTCAGTGCCCTGTTTCTTTTTCTGATCGGCATACTGATTATTAACTGGCAGTTATGGCAGATGGCGAAAATGAATAACGTTCATACCGCCACGGTGAGCACCCAGAAAATAGAAAGCATTTTGTCGGAAGCCGTCAGTGCGGCCAGCACGGCGAAGCGCGTTGCGGAGCAGGGGTGTACCAGCAGCGGGCAGCTGGCGCTGGGGACAGAAGCTGCGCTAAAACCGCATCTGCGCGCCATCATGATCCAGCAGCAGGGGGAAACCATCTGTACATCCCTTCCGGGGAATGGCGTATTGATTGTTCATCCGGAGACGCTACCTGAAAAAGAATTAATGCTGCTCCCCGGTAATCGACTGGTGAACGGGATCCCGGTACTTGTCTTCCAGATGCCCATCGCGGGCGGGCGCATCATCGTCAGTGTCAGCGATGCGCATTTGCAGGACGTCATCGCGAACGCATCAAACAGCGTTGACCTGGGGTTGGTTGTCGGCGAAAGCATGTTTACGCGCAACGGTGACGTGACCGGATGGAAAGCGGCCTCGTGGACGGGTTCACTTACGGCATCTTCGCAATTCCCCTTTAGTCTGGCCTGGCAACCGCCTGCCTTTTTTAGCCTGACGCGGCTACTGCACCAGGGCTGGAGCCTGATACTGCTGATTCTCGCGCTATCCCTCGCGGTGGGCATTTTGATCCGCCGATACAAGGGAAAAAGCACCACCTTTGAAGACGATTTGCGTAAGGCCGTTTTGCAGGGAGAGATCGTGCCTTATTACCAGCCGATCGTGAACGGGGACACCGGCGGGTTATACGGGGTTGAAGTCCTGGCAAGGTGGAAGCATCCAAAGTCTGGGTTTATCCCGCCGGATGTCTTTATTCCGATTGCTGAACGTAGCGGGTTGATTATTCCGCTGACCAAAGGCTTGATGGCGAAAGTGGTCACACAGCTCAAGCCGCTGTTGCCGAAGCTACCGGATGGGTTCCATATCGGAGTGAACATCAGCGCCAGACACATTGATGCCCCTTCTTTCCTCGGTGACTGTCGTCTCTTCGGCAAGGGGTTTCAGGGTAAAGCCGTGAAGCTGGTTCTCGAGGTGACCGAACGTGAACCGTTGATCGATAATCCTCATCTGGTGGAAAACCTCAACGCGCTGCATAACGCCGGTTTTGTCATTGCACTGGATGATTTTGGGACGGGGTATTCCGGGCTGTCATGTCTTAATGCGCTTGCCATAGATTATATTAAAATTGATAAAAGCTTTGTTAACCGGGTTTCTGAGGAGAAGGACTCAACGATCCTGCTGGACTGCGTTATTGACCTGGCGAAAAAACTCTCATTGCGTATCGTGGCCGAAGGTGTAGAAACGAAAGAGCAGCTGGAGTATCTCAACCGTAATGAAATTACCCTGTTGCAGGGATATTATTTTGGTAAACCCGTCTCCTATATCGATTTTATTAAAGTCATTTTATCTAAGCCCAGGGAGGCCGTGATGCTGTAAAACGTCAGGCGCTGTAAAAAAATCAGGAATAGAGCGGGTTGCCTGGCGGTGAAACACAAAATAAAGACGAGCTTCTGTTGTATGCTTAAGTGCAATTCATTTTCCTCTTATCCTGAGCTTTGTTACAGTGACAAGAGTTGTCAGCCAGGGATATCAGGCGTGATAAGGTGGAAAAGCTCGTGCATGTGAAAAATACTTTTTACACAACAACCATTACCGTCATCATTGTCTCATTGATCATCTCGCTGGCGCTTGCCGTCCAAATTGCCACGTCCAGACAGCAGTCAATCCAGCAAATTAATACCAGCGTCGCTAATCTTAGCCACACCCTGGATGTTTATACTGAAGGGATCATGCGCCAGAGTGAAATGTTAATTACTACCGTTTCCGACATAATCGAAATTTATGGCATGACCCCGCAGCAGGCGACCAATATTCAGCACATGATCCATAATCAGGATAACCTTCTTACCCAGATTAATAATGTGGTTGTTTACGATGCTCAGGGCGATATCTTCACCGCGCTGCATGAAAGTTTCACGGGGCCGCGCAAAGGCTCGGACAGAGAGTTTTTTATCTATCACCAGGAAAATAAAACTCAGCAGGTCTTTATTGGGGAGCCGGTGGTAAGCAGAACCAATGGCAAATGGGTTATCACCCTCAGTCGGCGCCTTGAAACTCAGTCCGGGGCATTTAACGGTGTCGTAGTGGTGACGCTCGGTATTGAAAATTTTCTGGCACTCTACGGGCAGATTAATATCGGTCACTCGGGCGTCATCGGCTTAACGACGCAATCAGGCGTGCTGCTGGTCCGTTATCCCTTTAAAAATACCTATATCGGCACGATTGTTTCTGATTCACCGCTCTTCAGGAAATATCTCAAAGTACAAAATACGGGGATAGCCAGCTCCATCTCACGGTTTGATAAAATCGAGCGCATTTATGCCTATGAGAAAAACCGACGCTACGGACTGGTCACCACAGTGGCCGTCAGCATTGATGAAGCTCTTGCACCCTGGCGCAAGCAGGCGATTCAGCTGGCGGTACTCATTTTCGTGTTTACGGCGATACTCATCGTGGCGTCGTACTTCCTGTATTCCGACCTGTCCCGAAAAACACGGGATAACAAAGCGCTGAAGATTATCGCTTCAGAAGATGCGTTGACCGGGCTGTACAACCGCCGCGTCTTTGATGAAAAAATCCTCTCGGAAATTGCTACGTGCGCCGCACATGACGCGCCGATTTCGGTACTGATCGTGGACGTGGACTACTTCAAAAAATACAACGATAACTATGGTCATCCTGAAGGGGACCGGTGTCTGGCAATGCTCGGAAACAGCCTCAGGGAGAGCCTTACCCGTGATAATCAGCTTGTGGCGCGCTACGGCGGAGAGGAGTTTGCGCTGATATTGCCGGATACGGATATTCAGGAGGCACTTCGTCTGGCCCAGACGATTATTCGCAATGTGTTCTCGCTGCAAATCGCGCATGCCTTTAGCCCCTTCGGCCGGGTGACGGTAAGCGTCGGAATTCCCACCGCCCGTGCCGTCGACATTGCAGGCAGCCAGCAAAATATCATTATTGCCGCAGACCAGGCGCTCTATCAGGCGAAACGCGCGGGACGTAACCGGTACGCGTTTGTTGGGGTATGAGCAAAAAAAAAGCCCACTCAGGAGTGGGCAAGAAATACTGGAAGCAATGTGAGCAATGTCGTACTGAATACTTGAGTGTTTCTCTCAACTATTCAGTGTTGAGAAAGATAATCTTTCTCAACAAAAGATGCAGCCCCACAGTTTCTGTGGCCCGTACATTTTTTTGATGAATAATTCCCCACTCTCTCATTGTGATGCTTATCACAAATTTCCTTTCTGGAATCCTGTGCTATCCTTTTTTGTGTCGTTGATTTAATGACAAAAACCATACAGAGAGGAAAGTTATGGGAATTTTATCCTGGATTATCTTTGGGCTTATTGCGGGTATTCTGGCGAAGTGGATCATGCCGGGCAAAGATGGCGGTGGGTTTATCGTCACCGTAATACTGGGTATTGTCGGCGCGGTAGTCGGCGGCTGGATCAGTACGCTGTTCGGTTTTGGCAAGGTCGATGGCTTTAACTTCGGCAGTTTCGCCGTCGCGGTGATCGGTGCGCTGGTTGTTCTGTTTATCTACAGAAAGATCAAAAGCTAAGGTCTGAAAGCGTTGAAAAAGGCTGCCAGATGGCGGCCTTTTTACGTACTGGCGTTTACCACCAGCCAAGCTGCGTGCCGGCAAACGCCGCGATGGCAACGATCAGCATAATGACGGTTGTCTTCCGCATTTATGCCCCCGGCGCCGCGTAACCGCCGACAAAAAACCACGCTAAAAATACCACCGCCGTTATAAATATAACGACCGGGAAGAGGATCCCTATTCTCATACCATCACCTGTTTCGGTTTCTGTAACGCCGTAGAGTGTACGGGGTTAATCAATGGTGAGAAAGCGTGATTTGCTTTTTCCTTTCTTATCCTGATACATCGCGACATCCGCAGCGCGTAACGCGCTGTCAGGATCGGTTGCGGCACGGTCCACTTCGATCACGCCGAAGCTGGCGCCCGGATAAATAATATGAACGCTGCCCAGCCAGTATTCGCCAGCGATGCAGGCGCTGAGGCGCGTTTTGAGCAGCGTAAGCTGCGCGTTATCCCCGTCCTGGTGGGGCTGGCTTAGCGACGCCACCAGAAATTCATCCCCGCCCAGACGACCGATAATATCGTCCTGCTGTTTCTCTTCCGTCAAACGCTTACCCACTTCTATCAGGAACTGGTCGCCAGCCTCGTGGCCGTAACGATCGTTAATCAGTTTGAAATCATCCAGATCGATGAACGCGATGATGGCGTTACGCTTAAGATGCCGGGCCAGAGAAAAGAGGGTGGTCAGATCTTCAAAAATGGCGCGACGGTTGGGTAAACCGGTAAGGGCATCCGTATAGGAGTGCGCGATGAGGGCCGCATTGGCTTCGCGAAGCTGGGTCACCAGCGACTCTTTCTGAATGGACTGGGCAATCAGCCCGGCGAAGAGCTTCAGAACCTGTTCAGCGCGCTCGCTCAGCGGCTTTCTGGCCGTGCTGGTGGCGCAGAGCGTTCCGTAAAGTGAACCATCGGCAAGATGGACAGGAATACTCATGTAGGTGGTAATGCCAAGCGCTTTTGCGGCTTCACACTCGGGCCAGCGCTCGGGCACGTCATTGCTGAATATCGTGTCACTATCCAGCGCGCGCTTGCACAGCGTCTCATCCCATGGGACGCTCAGCCCCTCCGGGATCGTCATCTGTTTGCTGTTGCGAGCGTAGAGAATGTGCTGCAGCCGCGCTTCGATATCCACCTTCGTCAGGTAGGTCGACTCCATGTCGGTGACAATCTCCAGCATCTCCAGCAGCTGGCGAACGAGGCTTTCAAGGGATTGCTCGGTGGCAAGGGTTTCTGAAACGCGAGCGAGGATAAGATCCGACATGACGTAGAATGACTCCCAGGCAGAAGACGTCTGCATCTGCATGTTATGCTGAATTTTTAGGCTTCAGACATAGTAAAACATGAATACATAAAATTTAATATATGCAGGGGGCGGGCAGCAGGCGAGAAAAAAAGCCCCGTTGTTGAGACCGGGGCAAAGACATCTTGATTACGGAATGATGTTCTCTGGTCATATCGAGAACATGCCACACTATAGTGCTGAAAAGTGCAGTTAAAATGGAGAAATCATGGAGAACGTGGCGATGACCCGTTACCCTTAGACTCTGATGACGTCAAAAGGATCAATGAGATGAGATTTCTGCTTCTGGCGCTGGCGCTTCCCCTGGCCGCCTGCACCGCAAAAACCACGCCACCTGATGCACCGAAACCGCCGCACGTTATCGGTATGGCGAACCCAGCTTCCGTCTACTGTCTGGAGAAAGGCGGGGAACAGGTCCCGGTTCAAAGCCCGCAGGGTGTGCGTACCGAGTGCAAATTACCGGGCGGCGAAGTGATTGATGAATGGACGCTCTATCGTCGCGACCATCCGCAACCCGCCAGGTGACAAAGTAATATTGCCTGCGATACACTTCTCTTTAAGATTATTCTTAGCCAGTTCCTGGCGTTCGTTATCGTGAGAGAAGTATGTTTCAGCTAAAACCGGGCAGCATGGCGATGATCGTTGGCGCCCGCACGGCGTCAGGCCGTCGCAATATTGGTAAATCCGTTGAGCTGTTTGGCCTTTGCCAGCCTGGCCTGCGTTTTGTTAACCCGGTCAACGGCGTGATGACGCAATTACCGGTCACCGCAGATCGCGCGCTTTGGCTGGTGACGGGTGACGTCTACGCCTTTGACAACCAGCACGGCTTTGCCTTTGTCCGCGCCGAACATCTGATGCCGCTCACCCCGGATGAAGCGCCGCAAATTCTGGATGAACTGACGATCGGCTGATCACAGATGGCGCAGCCAGTCGGCTAAGACCAGAGCGTGATTTTGCTCCGTGTTTTTGGCAGCAAAGAGCAGGGTGACGGTCTGCCTGCGCGCCAGCGTCGCCAGACGCACGCCCTCGTCAGCCTGCTGCGCCAGCTCTTCCCGATAGGCCTGACTGAAGGCGGCGAAATCAATCGTGTCGCTGTGAAAAGCCTTGCGTAATTCATTCGAAGGCGTGAGCGCTTTACACCATTCGTCATACGCGAGATCCGTTTTCTTCAGCCCGCGTGGCCACAGCCTGTCCACCAGTACCCGATAGCCGTCGTCAGGGCTTGCCTGTTCGTATACCCGTTTGCACTGAATCATGATTCCACCCTCCCAATTTAAGGTATTGTGATAATTGCAAAAGATCGGTAGTCTGAGGTTCCTTATGTTATCTGATAATACTCTGGCATAAGGAACCTTTCATGGAACACCTCCCGGTTAAAACAACGCTGCGCATTGCGCTGGTTGGCGATTACAATCCCAATGTTATTGCGCATCAGGCTATCCCGCTGGCCATTGACGACGCCGCTGCAGTGCTTGACCTCACCGCCGATTACGACTGGCTGGCCACGACGGAGCTAACAAGTGCTGAAGATCTGGTGGGCTACGATGCCATCTGGCTGGTTCCTGCCAGCCCCTATAAAAACACGGCGGCCGCTTTTATTGCCGCGCGCTACGCCCGTGAGAACGGCATCCCGTTCCTGGGCACCTGCGGCGGGTTCCAGCATGCGCTGATTGAGTATGCCCGAAACGTGCTGGGCTGGGCTGATGCGGCACACGCTGAGACGGATACCGAAGGCACCATGGTGATTGCGCCGCTGACCTGCTCGCTGGTGGAAAAAACGGATGCCATTGAGCTGCGCAATAATACGCTGATCGCCAAAGCGTACGGCAAGCCCGAAATTGAAGAGGGGTATCACTGTAACTATGGCGTGTCGCCGGCGTTTGCGCAGGCGCTGGAAAGCGGTGATATGCATGTGACGGGCTGGGACGATCGGGGTGAAATCCGTGCCGCGGAGCTGGTGACGCACCCGTTCTTCGTGATCACCTTATTCCAGCATGAACGTGCCGCGCTGGAAGGACGCCCGGTCGTGCTGGTGCAGGCGATGCTGCGCGCAGCGCGCGGGTAAAAAAGGCAGACCCGGTGGTCTGCCTGAGGATTTAACGGGGCGCGATCTCCCGGTCTCGCCCGGCTAACACACCGCAGATAGCCATTATCACAGCGGCCAGCGCACAGCCCAGAAGCGGGATTTGCCAGTCTCCTGCGGTATCGTGAATTTTCCCCATCAGCGGCGGGCCGCAGGCGGCAAGCAGGTAGCCAATCGACTGTGCCATTCCGGAGAGCGCCGCCGCCTGGTGCGCAGAGCTGGCGCGCAGGCCGATGAACGTCAGGCCGAGGATCATTGTTGCCCCTGTGCCAAAGCCAAACATCAGCGTCCACATCACCGCCATTCCGGGCATAAACCATAATCCTGCCGCGCTTATCGCGCACATCAGGGCCACTAAGCCTGCGATCGCTCGCTGATCTTTCAGGCGGTGGAGGATCAGCGGAACGGCGAGTCCCGGCACGGCCGTGGCCAGCTGCAACAGACCGTGCACCGAACCGGCCTGCGCTTCGCTGTAGCCATGGCTCAGCAATATCGCCGGCAGCCAGCCGATGATGACGTAGTAGATCAGCGAGTTAATTCCTAAAAAGAGCGTCACCTGCCAGGCGAGGGCCGAGCGCCAGAGCGCGCGGTTTTGCAGCGCGCCTGCGCCCGTTACCGTTGCGACGTGTTTCTGACGCCACTGCGGCAGCCAGAGCAGCAGTGCGACCAGCGGAAACGCCATCAGCATCAGCAGCGCGCCATGCCAGCCCGCGCTCCCCTGTGCAAGGGGAACGATCATTGCTGAGCCAAACGCCGCCGAGACGCCCATCGTCAGGGAATAGGCGCCGGTGAGCTTCGCCACCTGGCCCGGAAAATCACGCTTAATTAATCCCGGTAACAGCACGTTCCCGAGCGCAATACCGCAGCCGACGATCGCCGTTCCGATGAAAAGCAAAGCGGCGGAAGGCAGCGAGCGAACGGCAATCCCGGCGCAAATGAGCAGCAGGGCGATAAACAGGCTGCGCTCCATGCCGATACGCCGGGCAACGCCTGCGGCGAGCGGCGAGACAAGGGCGAAAGCCAGCAGGGGCAGGGTGGTCAGCAGACCGGTTTGCGCCGTGCTTAAGCCATAATCAAGACGAATGGTATCGAGCAGCGGCGCTGCGCCAGTAAAGGTGACGCGAAGCGTGGTGGCAATCATCAGGATGCCTGCAATCAACAGCGCGCCGTGTTTTCCTGAGGTGCGAATAGCAGTAGTCATTATGTTCTCATACGTTCAAGCGAGCGCACACAATACCGATTTTCTCAGCGGTTGAAATCAGGCTAAAATGACAGTTTATCGCTCATATCGGACAAACTGATGATTGGTCTGGGACTGGAAGGCTACGATCCAGATAGCCAGTACGATGCGGCCGTCGCATTTCGCATTCAGGTAGTGGCGGAGGAACAATATATTCCGCTTCATCATCACCGTAAGGGGCAGCTGATTCTGGCCCTCGGCGGCGCAATCACCTGTGAAGTGGAAAATGCCATGCTGATGGTGCCGCCCCAGTATGCCGTCTGGATCCCCGGCCAGATGCCGCACAGTAACAGGGCCACGCCGGGCGCGCAGCTCTGCTTTTTGTTTATTGAGCCGGGGGCTGCCAGCCTGCCCGAGCGCTGCTGTACTCTGAAAATCTCCCCCCTGGTGCGTGAGCTGATTTTATCGCTCGCGGAAAAATCTCGTGAACAGCTGCAGCTCGCGGCCACCTCGCGTCTGGTGGACGTCCTGTTTGACGAGCTGCCGCTCCAGCGACAGGAGCATCTGCAGCTGCCCGTGTCGCCCCATCCCAAAATCCGGCTGATGAGCGAGAAGATGGCGGAAGAGCCCGCCGCCTGGCAGACGCTGGCGCAGTGGGCGAGCCACTTCGCCATGAGCGAGCGCAACCTGGCGCGGCTGGTAGTGAAGGAGACCGGTCTGAGCTTCCGCCGCTGGCGTCACCAGCTGCAGCTGATTATGGCGTTACAGCATTTAATAAGCGGCAAATCGGTGCAGCATGTGGCCCAGTCACTTGGCTATGACTCGACCACCGCGTTTATCACCATGTTCAGGAAGGGACTGGGCCAGACGCCGGCGCGTTATATGGCCAGCCTGACTACGACTTCCCAATAAACAGCGAGACAAGGCCTGCCGCAATCAGCGGGCCGACCGGCACACCGCGAAAGAGCGCCACGCCCAGCACGGTGCCCACCAGCAGGCCCGCCACCAGCGAGGGCTGGCTGCTCATCAGCGTGACGCCGCGTCCGCCCAGCCATGACACAAAAATCCCCACCGCGATCGCCACCAGCGATTTCCAGTTTACAAACGAATGCAGCAGCGTTGAGGCGGGAAGCGTGCCGCTGGCGATGGGCGCCATTACCCCGATGGTTAAGATGATGATCCCGATGGTGAGGCCTTGTTTTTCTATCCACGGGAAAAAGGTATTTAACGGGGTCACGCGCACAATAATCAGCACCAGAATCGAGATGGCGACGGTAGTGTTATGGCTGATAAAGCCGAGCGCGGCGAGTGCCAGAAGAATGAGCAGAGTAGGGTCAAACATAGGGAATCCTTGCCAGAAAAATTGTTCTGTTTACTGTACGCGCAAACGCGGCAGAGAACAGTGTTAAAAAGATTTTGTCGTTGTCATAACCTTGTCATTTACGCGGATTAAAACGAAAGCAGATATCGCAAAAGGGGTCGCCATCATGAACGATCACATGTTTGTGGAAACGCTGATTATCTCCTCATCGTTTTTCGCTATTGCCGTTATTCTCGTTGCCTCCGTGCTGTTTCTGGAACGAAAAGGCTGACAGGGCGTCAGCCATCGCAGTTACGCTTTATGGAAGGTGACCAGCTCAGGACGGGCGATGCGCAGGTAATCCTGGGTATCCATAATCACGGATTTTTCCAGCAGGCCGGCGTTAAACGCGATTTCGTCAAAGCGCTCGAACAGCAGCGGGTCGGCAACCAGTGCCAGGTCAGGATGAAAGCTAAAGGGCGGGATAGCGCCGAAAACGCAGGCGGTCAGGGCATCGACTTCGGCCGGGCTGGCGAGGGAGGCCTTTAGCCCGCCAAAATGGCTGGCAAGCTGGCTCAGGTCAGCCTGCAGGTCGGCGGCCAGAATCGCCAGAACGTGTTTTTTCACGCCGTTTCCCTTCACCTTGCAGACCAGGGCCTTGGCGCCTTGCCGCAGATCGGTTCCGCGAATTTCACTTACCGCTTCACATTTCCCGACCGCTTCGTGCTCCATGACGCGAAAACGCGCGCCCTGCGCGGTGAGTAAGGTAATGAGCTGCTGGTGGGTTCCTGTTCCAATAACGTCGTCAGTCATAACGATTTTCCCGGTGATAATCCAGAATGCAGCGTTCTACATTAGCACGGGATGAACGGGGTCGAAAGAAAACAGCCAGCGGGTTCGCTGGCTGTGGGATTATGCGTTGCTGGTAGCAGACTGCTTGTGGAACAGCTCCCTGAACACCGGATAAATGTCATCCTGGTCACGGATATGCTGCATGGCAAAATTATCGAACATCGACTGCAGATGCTCATACTCCCGCCACAGGGTCTGGTGAGCACGACGGGTGATTTCGATATAGCTGTAGTAACGCACGACCGGCAGAATTTTCTTCGCCAGAATCTCGTGACACAGCGGCGAGTCGTCGGCCCAGTTATCGCCATCCGACGCCTGCGCGGCATAAATGTTCCACTGTGCCGGGTCGTAGCGCTCTTTGACCACTTCATCCATCAGCTTCAGCGCGCTCGAGACGATGGTGCCCCCGGTTTCCTGCGAGTAGAAGAACTCATGTTCATCCACTTCTTTTGCCTGGGTATGGTGGCGGATATAGACCACCTCGACGTTCTTATAGGTTCTGCTCAGGAACAGATAGAGCAGAATATAGAAGCGCTTTGCCATATCCTTGGTGGCCTGGTCCATCGAGCCGGACACGTCCATCAGACAGAACATCACCGCCTGGCTGGAGGGCTCAGGGCGTTTTTCGTAGTTCTTGTAGCGCAGGTCGAAGGTGTCGATAAACGGGACCCGTTCGATCTTCGCCCTCAGATCTGCAATCTCTTTACGCAGGCGCTCCTCTTCCAGCAGTTGCGCCGGTTCCGTATTTTCCACCACCTTCAGGCTGCTCTCCAGCTCGCGCAGTTCGCGACGTTTGCCTGCCGTCATGGCCGTGCGTCGCGCCAGCGAGTTCTGCAACGAACGCACGACGCTGATGTTGGCGGGCACGCCGTTGGCGGTATAGCCCGCGCGGTGGGTTTTATATTCATTAAGCTGACGATGCTGATTCTTTTTCAGATTCGGCAGCGCCAGGTCTTCGAAAAGCAGGTCGAGATATTCATCTTTTGAGATCTGGAAGACAAATTCGTCCTGACCTTCACCGTCCTGGCTGGCCTGTCCCTGACCGCTTCCTGAACCACCGCCGCCGCCCTGAGGGCGCTCAATTCTGTCGTTCTGAACGAAGTGGTCATTACCTGGGTGTACGCGATGGCGCAGGCCGCCTCGCCCCTGATGAAACATCGGTTCGCTGATGTCATCGGTGGGGATGGAGACAGACTCGCCGCTGTCGACGTCGGTCACCGAGCGTTTGTTGATGGCCTCGGAGATAGACTGTTTAATTTGCGCTTTATAACGACGCAAGAAGCGCTGGCGGTTCACCGTGCTCTTGTTTTTGCCGTTAAGACGCCGGTCAATAAACCAGGTCATATACCCCCCGTACTGCATTTGCCAACTTGCATTTTGTAGGCCCGGCAGGCGCTAACCGCCGCCGGGCACTTGTTTTAAGACGATTTACGCACGCGCAGGTACCATTCGCAGAGCAGGCGGACCTGTTTGCGGGTGTAGCCTTTTTCCATCATACGGTCGACAAAATCGTCGTGTTTTTTCTGTTCATCGGTTGAGGTTTTGGCGTTAAACGAGATCACCGGCAGCAGCTCTTCGGTATTGGAGAACATTTTCTTCTCAATGACCGTGCGCAGCTTCTCGTAGCTGGTCCAGTTCGGATTGCGCCCGTTGTTATGCGCTCTGGCGCGCAGGACGAAGTTCACAATCTCATTACGGAAGTCTTTCGGGTTGCTGATCCCGGCAGGCTTCTCGATTTTTTCCAGCTCCGCGTTCAGGGATTCACGGTCAAACAGCTGGCCGGTATCCGGGTCGCGGTACTCCTGATCCTGGATCCAGAAGTCAGCGTAGGTGACATAACGGTCAAAAATGTTCTGCCCGTATTCTGAATAGGATTCCAGGTAGGCCGTCTGGATCTCTTTGCCAATGAACTCGGCGTATTTCGGGATCAGATAACCTTTCAGGAACTCAAGGTAGCGTTCAGCCTGCTCCTGCGGGAACTGCTCGCGCTCGATTTGCTGCTCCAGCACGTAGAACAGATGCACCGGGTTGGCCGCCACTTCCGCATGGTCGAAGTTAAAGACGCGGGAGAGGATCTTAAACGCGAAGCGCGTGGACAGACCGTTCATCCCTTCATCAACCCCGGCGTAGTCGCGATACTCCTGATACGACTTCGCTTTCGGATCGGTATCCTTCAGGCTCTCACCGTCATAGACGCGCATTTTCGAGTAGATGCTGGAGTTTTCCGGCTCTTTCAGGCGCGACAGGATGGAGAAGCGAGACAGCGTTTCCAGCGTGCCCGGCGCGCACGGCGCATGCACCAGCTCACTGTGGTTAAGCAGTTTCTCGTAAATTTTGATCTCTTCGGAGATCCGCAGGCAGTAAGGCACCTTGACGATGTACACGCGGTCAAGGAAGGCCTCGTTGTTTTTGTTGTTACGGAAGGTTACCCATTCAGATTCGTTCGAGTGGGCAAGAATGATCCCGTTAAACGGCAGGGCGGAGATACCTTCCGTCCCGTTGTAGTTTCCTTCCTGAGTGGCCGTCAGCAGCGGATGCAGCACCTTGATGGGCGCTTTAAACATCTCGACGAATTCCATAATCCCCTGGTTAGCCCGGCACAGCGCGCCAGAGTAACCGTAGGCATCCGGGTCGTTTTGCGCGAAGTTTTCCAGCTTGCGGATGTCGACCTTACCGACCAGCGCCGAAATATCCTGGTTGTTCTCATCACCGGGTTCCGTTTTGGCGATGGCGATCTGTTCCAGGATCGACGGCCAGACTTTCACCACGCGGAATTTGGTGATGTCGCCACCAAACTCATGCAGGCGCTTGGCCGCCCACGGGGACATGATGGTGCCGAGGTAGCGACGCGGGATGCCGTACTCTTTATCCAGAATCTGCGCATCTTCCTGCGGATTGAACAAGCACAGCGGATGGTCATTCACCGGGCTGCGCTCGCCGTTGGCGCTCAGCACATAGATAGGCACGCGCTGCATCAGCGACTTCAGGCGTTCCGCCAGCGAGGATTTACCGCCGCCCACGGGGCCGAGTAAATAAAGGATCTGTTTCTTCTCTTCCAGACCCTGAGCGGCATGCTTCAGGTAGGAGACAATCTGTTCGATGGCATCTTCCATACCATAGAACTCTTCAAACGCCGGGTATCGGGCGACCACCCGATTCGAAAAGAGACGGGAAAGCCGGGGTTCCAGGGCAGTGTCAACCATGTTTGGCTCACCAATAGCCATTAATAGCCGTTCTGCCGCATTGGCATAGGCACTGCGATCTTGCCGACAGATGGTAAGAAACTCCTGCAGTGTGAACTCTTCGTCCTTGGCAGCTTCATAGCGCTGGCGATAGTGATCGAATATATTCATGGCATGCCGTCCTTTCGTTTTTTAGCACAGGATAAGAGCCGTTCGTATGAGTAGTGGAGGCTCCCGGAAGAGAATCTCTCGCACCTCACTGCCAGAGCAGCAACCTGTGTGCCAGGTCAGAGGCTAAGAACCGCAGGTGTTCAGGAAAACTCTTCTTAAATTAAAGCGTAGATGGCATTTGCAAAACTTGCATGCCCATAAAATCTACTTTCAATGACATATCAATAACTCATCCAAAAATTTCCACTCTGGTAATAAGTCAAAAGCACGTTTTTCATTCAGCGGTCATGTAAATGAAAGCAGGTTGTCATCTGATAAGTTAAAAATAATGGGTTAATCGGACTGATTAGCAGGCAAAAAATTTTGGGATGTACGGGAATGGCGGTTACACTTCACCCGCTGATTATTTGACTACAGGAAAGAATGGATTGTGACCAAACTCAAACTTCTGGCATTAGGCATCCTTGCCGCGACCGCAGTAAGCACCGCACAGGCGGAAAGTCAGTGGACGGTTGGCGCGGGTGTTGGCGTCATTAACAGCCCGTACAAACAGTATGACCGTGATGTTTATCCTGTCCCGGTTATCACCTATGAAGGCGATAACGTCTGGTTCCGTGGGCTCGGCGGCGGCTACTATCTGTGGAACGATACGGCCGATAAGCTTTCCATCATGGCGTACTACGATCCTACGCACTTCAAGCCGGGTGACAGCGACAGCCACGCGCTTCGCCAGCTCGACAAGCGTAAAAGCTCGATGATGGCCGGCCTCTCTTATGTGCATAACACCCAGTATGGCTTCCTGCGTACGGCCCTGGCAGGCGATACGCTGGATAACAGCAACGGCTTTATCTGGGATCTGGCGTGGCTGTACCGTTACACCAACGGTGGTCTGACCCTGACGCCGGGTATTGGTGTGCAGTACAACAGCGAGAACTACAATGACTACTATTATGGCGTCTCTAAAAACGAGTCCCGTCGTAGCGGTCTGAAGAGCTACAGCGCAGATGACGGCTGGGATCCGTACCTGGAGCTGACCGCGAGCTATAACTTCCTTGGCGACTGGAGCGTGTACGGTACTGGCCGTTATGAGCGTCTGAGCGATGAAGTGAAAGACAGCCCGATGGTCGATAAGTCCTGGGCAGGCATCTTTTCTGTCGGTGTGACCTACAAGTTCTGATTGTGCACTTATATTGTGCAATTGGTGCATCAAAACGGGGCGCTTGCGCCCCGTTTGCTTTAGTGAGGTGCAGCGAGATTATCGCTTAATAATGCGGATCGTCTGACCTAAACGAGATGGCTTTTCTTCACTCGCTTTCTGCGGGGCAGTCACGCAGGCCGTTTCCACGCAGACAAACGTTTTATAACCGTCGTCAGGCACGTCGGCCATGCTGACAGACAGTGCAGGACCCGGGTTCCAGCCCACCACGTTGCTGTGATGGTGATGTACTACCTCAATGCCGCGGTTCAGGGCACCGTCGTGGATCATGCTGCATGCTTCCGGATGCAGATAGACGCGGTCGGTACGGTCAGGAAACGCCTGAACGCCGTCGCTGAGTTTGCCTTCTTTCGCGTTGTCGACTTTATCGATAAAGGTATCGCCAAGGCCACTCACCTTCACAGCGCTGATGTCACCCACGTTGAAATAGGTGTGCAGGGCGGAGGTGGTTTCGAACTCGCCGTGGGCTTCCAGTTCGATTTCACAGGTTTTACCCAGCTTAAAGCGGGCGTACAGGGTGAAATCGTGCGGCCACAGGGCGCGGGTTTCGTCATTAGCCTGCAGCTCAAAGGTCAGCACGGCGCCGCTGTCGTCTTCGTTATGCGCTTTCAGGGTCCACTGCTGGTTACGGGCAAAACCGTGAGAAGGCAAACCCGGCTGTGCGGACGGGCCGAACCACGGCCAGCAGATCGGTACGCCACCACGGATTGCAGCCCCTTTTTTGAAGGAGGTCGCATCACTGAGCCACAATCCCTCAACTTCACCCTCCGGCTTCCAGGAGAGCAGGTGGGCGCCGTTCAGCGCCACGGAGGCCTTAACGCGCGGATGGTCAACGACGATAACGTCAGCACCGTCAATCTGGCGGCGGGAGAGCACAGGGGTAAGTTGTTCGACTACCGGAAGTGCAAAAATTTTATTAATCATTAAGCAATCCTCTGTCTTATAAATAAAAAAGGCGACCGAAGTCGCCTTTTTGGATCAAACACTCATCTCAACTTATTTGGAGATGTGAGCGATCAGGTCCAGTACTTTGTTAGAGTAGCCGGTTTCGTTGTCGTACCAGGATACCAGTTTAACGAAGTTGTCGTTCAGTGCGATACCTGCTTTAGCATCGAACACGGAAGTGCACACTTCGCCGTTGAAATCGGTAGATACAACGTCGTCTTCGGTGTAACCCAGAACGCCTTTCATTGGGCCTTCGGAAGCAGCTTTAATTGCTTTCTTAATTTCTTCATAAGAAGCAGCTTTTTCCAGACGAACGGTCAGGTCAACAACGGATACGTTAGGAGTTGGAACGCGGAACGCCATACCAGTCAGTTTGCCATTCAGTTCTGGCAGTACTTTACCTACAGCTTTAGCCGCACCGGTAGAGGATGGGATGATGTTCTGAGCCGCGCCACGGCCGCCGCGCCAGTCTTTGTGAGACGGGCCATCAACGGTTTTCTGAGTAGCGGTGGTTGCGTGAACGGTAGTCATCAGACCTTCGATGATGCCGAAGTTGTCGTTGATAACTTTAGCCAGCGGTGCCAGGCAGTTGGTGGTGCAGGATGCGTTGGAAACGATGTCCTGGCCAGCGTAAGTTTCGAAGTTTGCACCACGAACGAACATTGGAGTGTTGTCTTTGGAAGGACCCGTCAGAACAACTTTCTTCGCACCCGCAGTGATGTGTTTACGTGCAGTTTCGTCGGTCAGGAAGATACCGGTTGCTTCAGCAACAACGTCAACACCAATTTCGTTCCATTTCAGGTTAGCTGGGTCTTTCTCAGCAGTAACGCGGATGGTTTTGCCATTTACAACCAGGTGGCCGTCTTTCACTTCAACGGTGCCGTCGAAACGACCGTGAGTTGAGTCGTACTTCAGCATGTACGCCATGTATTCAGCGTCCAGGAGATCGTTGATACCAACGATTTCGATGTCAGAACGTTTCTGAGCAGCACGGAAAACAATACGGCCGATACGGCCAAAACCGTTGATACCTACTTTGATAGTCATATATTCCACCAGCTATTTGTTAGTGAATAAAAGGTTGCCTGTAAAATTACAAAAACCTTACGCAGCGTCAAGCGGAATCGTGTCAATCATTGCGACAAATCAATCCTGTGACTAACGTTTGTGCGACTGACTCGCCTCACTTTCCCTTTGAGCTTGCAACCACATGGGGGCTGCGCCCGGAATTTTAAAGTCCTCGCAGGATAAAAATGTGAATATGATCACAATTGCCTGACCGCCTTTTCGCGACACATAAGTTTAGATCAAAAGTGCACGCAAGGGTGTTAATGTTTTGTTAGAATGCGGGGTAAAAGATGTCTGTTTCTACAGCGAGATGTAAGCATATGTCGAACCAACGTAACCCCGACGATTTGAAAAAAAACCTCACAGAAATGCAGTTTTACGTGACGCAAAACCACGGGACGGAACCGCCGTTCACCGGGCGTTTACTGCACAACAAGCGAGACGGCGTCTACCACTGCCTGGTCTGTGATGCTCCGCTGTTCAATTCCCAAACGAAATTTGATTCGGGCTGCGGCTGGCCGAGCTTTTACGAGCCGGTGAGCGATGAGGCTATCCGCTATCTGACCGACTCGTCCCACGGTATGGTGCGCACCGAAATTCGCTGCGGCAACTGTGATGCGCACCTTGGACACGTCTTCCCGGATGGCCCTCAGCCAACGGGCGAGCGTTTCTGCGTGAATTCCGCCTCAATGAGCTTCACTGACGACGAAAACGGCGACCAGATCAAGGGTTGAAAAAACGATTCAGCAAATTATTCCTTTAAAAGGGCGGGATTGTGAATATTGAAGACATGATTAGCGGTATGACGCCGGAGATTTATCAGCGTCTGGTCACCGCCGTAGAGCTGGGAAAATGGCCCGATGGCGTCGCGCTGACCCCGGAGCAGAAAGAGAACAGCCTGCAGCTGGTGATGCTGTGGCAGGCGCGCAACAACACCGACGCGCAGCACATGACGATCGACACCCGTGGCCAGATGGTGATGAAGAGCAAGCGTGAGCTGAAAGAGGACTTCGGTATCACCCCGAAACCGATTGCGACTTTCAAATAATGCTCTCATGTAGGCCGGGTAAGCGCTAGCGCCACCCGGCACGCTACACTTTAGTGCGGGATCCCGAGCGACGCCGCCAGCTGCTTCGCTAACTGGTTTTCGTCATCCGCGCCGTACTCCCAGAACATCGCCCCGGCGAGACCTTTCTCTTTGATGTAGTCCGCTTTGATCGCCACGGATCGCGGGTTCTCATACGAAATCGCAAACAGCGCGCTGCCATCGGCACCCTTCACCGAAAGCCACGGCACTTTCGCCTGGTCGTCCCAGTGCTCGGTAAAGCGTTTTTGCGGATCGTTCAGCAGCTTTTTGACGATATCGTTGTACTTCACGTAGGTATCTTTGGTCAGGTCGTAGCCGAGCGACTTGAACAACCCGATCTCCTGCGGCCCGAAGTAGGGCTGAGTCGCTGGATTTTTTTGCGCGTCGGGTTTCGTCCAGTCAATGCCCGGCTCCACGGCGCGTTTCGGCACGCGGCCATAGAAACCAATCCCGAGGTTCATCTGCTGAGGCTTCAGCCCGGCGGCCAGATAGTTGTTCACCACAAAATCGACGCTGTATTTGTCCGCGGCGGCCACCGTCGGCCAGGCGCTGGAGTCGTACAGGTTGGCGTTGAAATACTGCGTGCCGTACGCCATGTCGTAGGTCATCAGGTTGATGTAGTCGAGCAGGGGCGCAATGGCTTTCACATCCACCCAGCTTTTCGGACTTTCCGCATTCGCGCCTACCGCAATGGTCACCAGCTTTTTATGCCCGAACGCGTCGCGCATCTCCTTCAGCAGGGCGGTAAAGTTATCCCGGTCGGCAGGCTGGCTTGCCACCAGGCCCCAGGCGCCGTTGACCGGATACTCCCAGTCGAGGTCGATCCCGTCCAGACCATATTTTTCAACAATCTCCTGCGCGGAGCGGATGAACACCGCGCGACTCTCTTGGGTTGCCGCTGCGCCAGAGAAACCACGCGCGCCCCAGCCGCCGACGGAGAGCAGGACCTTAAGGTTTGGGTTTTGCTTACGCAGGGTGGGGATCAAGGCCAGGTCGGACGCCACTTTTGGCGATAGCCAGATTTGATGCAGCTTCGCCGGATCTTTCAGCGCGGCGTTGGTTTCGTCTTTTTCGTCGTTATAGACCAGACCAAACGAGTAGTTCAGGTGGGTGATCTGGCGAACGTCCAGTTTATTGATATCGCCACCCGGTCCGGCGGTGACGTCGCCACCCCCGTTAAAGTAGCCCACGGACATCAGGGAACTGGCGGAGGCAACTGACGCGCAAAGCAAGGGTAGTGCTGCCAGCAAGGGCAAACGTTTCATACAAGTTCCTCTTTGACTTAATAAAATTAACCACGCCACGGAAAAGGCGTGGCGAAAAAACAGCCTGAAGAGAATAGCATTGCCGCTTCGCTGAGGTTGCGAGGGAGTTCACTTTATGGGGATCGGAGGGGGAGTTTTGCAGGGTGGCGCTGACGCTTACCCGGCCTACAAAACCAAAGAAGTCGGCCGGGTAAGGCGCAGCCGCCACCCGGCTTAAAAGGCCTAAGCCTGGGTTTCCAGCCAGTCTTCGAGCGTATACAGCGTCGCGCCTTCCGCAGCCATATCCATAAACGCCTGAGCGCTGTCCTGCGGGTGAATGTTCACCCCGCGGCAGCCGTCGGTGATGACGCTGACGGTGTAGCCAAGCTGAAGCGCATCCAGCACGGTGAACTTCACGCAGTAGTCCGTTGCCAGCCCCAGCACAATCAGCTCGGTGATTTCATGGTGACGTAACCAGGCGTCCAGCGCCGTTTTCTGGCGATGCCCGTTATCAAAAAACGCGCTATAGCTGTCGATAGCCGGGTTTTCACCTTTATGGAACACCGCGTCGATGGCTTTCTGGTTCAGGAGCGGATGTAACTCCGCGCCTTCCGTTTGCTGTACGCAGTGATCCGGCCAGAAAGTTTGCGCCAGCCCGTCGAGTTCACCCTGGGTGAAGGGCTCGACATTGTGCTGGCTGGCAAAGCTGCCGTGATTTGCCGGGTGCCAGTCCTGGCTTGCGACAACTGCTTCACCACGGGCTTTGCACCAGTCAATCAGCGTGTTGGCCACGTCAACGGTGCTGTCACCTTCGGCGACGGCCAGCGCACCGCCCGCGCAGAAATCATTTTGCAAATCGACCAGGAGCAGGGCGCGTTGCTTCATGAGACCTCCTTATTCGTCAGGCGTCAGTTCGCCGCGCAGGTTTTGCATCATCGCGCTGCGAATGGACTGAATGTCCAGATCCTGACTCAGTAAATAGTGAAGTTTAGTCAGCGTTGCCTCAACGGTCATATCGAAACCGCTGATCACGCCCGCATGCGCCAGCGCGTTGCCGGTGGCATAGCCGCCCATATTCACTTTACCGGACATACACTGGGTCAGGTTCACCACCACAATTCCGCGCTCGCTGGCTTCCTGAAGCTCTTTCAGAAACTCGCCGTTTTGCGGCGCATTGCCCACGCCATAGGAGCGCAGGATAAGCGCTTTCACCGGCTGGCGCAGGAAGTTACGCACCACGTCCGCAGAGATACCCGGATAAATGGTCACCACGCCAATCGGTTGCGGAGTAATCGGATGCACAATCAGCTCGCCCGCGGTGTTCGGCGCAGGAGGGGTTCCCAGACGACGGATATGAATCCCGGCCTCCAGCAGCGGCTGCAGGTTGGGTGAGGCAAAGGCGTCAAAGCCGTCAGCGTGGGCTTTGGTGGTGCGGTTCCCGCGATACAGACGGTTGTTAAAGAACAACGACACTTCGTTAATCGGGTAATTCGCCGCCACGTACAGGGAGTTCAGCAGGTTGATCTGCCCGTCAGAGCGCAGCTCCGCCAGCGGAATTTGCGATCCGGTGACGATAACCGGCTTGCTCAGGTTCTCCAGCATGAAGGAGAGCGCCGAGGCGGTAAATGCCATGGTGTCGGTACCGTGCAGGATCACGAAGCCGTCGTACTGGTCGTAATGGGCTTTAATATCATCCGCGATGTGCTGCCAGTCTTCCGGCGTCATGTCGGAGGAGTCCATCAGCGGCTCGTATTCGTGGATGGTGAAGTCAGGCATTTCCGGACGGTGGAATTCGGGCATCAGCGCAAGCTGACGCTGCAGGTGGCCGGAGACGGGGATATAGCCGTTTTCAGAGCGCTGCATACCGATGGTACCGCCAGTGTAGGCTACATAAATCGATTTCTTCTGCATGGTAGTGAGTTCTTGTTCTTCAAAAGAAAAAAATCCCCTCTTCGTAGGAAGAGGGGACGGTTTTTAACGGACGTTCGCGCAGGTCAGGCAAAACGCGTAACGACTCTGTGGATCGTTAAAGGCCGCAAGCTTATCGCTTTCTGCCTTCATCGCTTTTGCCGCCGTGGCGACCGGCGCAGGCAGGTAAGCCTGCAGCGCCTCCGGCAGCATGGCGCGTACCGAGCCGGACATGCTGTCCATGACCATATCGAAGAACGACGGTTCGTCCTGGTAATACTCGATATGCCACTGCTTCAGCTTCGCCAGTTCGGCGGCTTTCTTCACCGCGTCATCGAAGTCGCCCAGGCTGTCCACCAGTCCGTTGCTCTTCGCATCCTGACCGGTCCAGACGTGGCCCTGCGCAATCTGGTCGATCTGCTCAGGCGTCTTTTTGCGCGAGTCGGCGACCAGGGTGATAAAGCGTTTATAGCCGTTCTCAATGCTGAGCTGCATCATCTCAGAGACTTCCGGCGGCAGGGATTTGGTCACCGCGACATCCGCGAGCGGAGAAGTCGCTACGCCGTCAGTATGCACGCCCAGCGAATCCAGGCTGTTTTCTACGGTGTTGATCACCCCGAAGATGCCAATCGAGCCGGTGAGCGTGCTTGGGTTCGCCACGATGTAGT
The DNA here is from genome assembly GCF_049238285.1 of Enterobacter cloacae complex sp. IR53041. NCBI lineage: Bacteria > Pseudomonadati > Pseudomonadota > Gammaproteobacteria > Enterobacterales > Enterobacteriaceae > Enterobacter > Enterobacter cloacae complex sp. IR53041. Next base: position 126,052 of record NZ_JBMKHB010000002.1, read on the forward strand.
TGGCTGGCGTGGAGATCCAGTAACCCCCGGAGGCGGCCATTCCGCCCATTGAGACGACGACCGGCTTACCGGCGGCGCGGGCCGCGGCCAGCTCAGCGCGGATCACTTCGGAGGCGCTGACGCTACCGCCAGGGCTGTTGACCCGCAGGACAATCGCCTTCACTTTCGGATCGAGGCGCGCATCGCGGATTTGTGACGCGGTGGTGTCGCCGCCCACGTTCCCCGGGGTCTCCTGACCGTCCATGATCGCACCGTTGGCAAAGACCACCGCGACGCTGTCCCCGTTCTCATCCGGTTTCTTCGTCGAGTAATCATACATGCTGATGGCGCTGTAATTTTTGTCCTCTTTGCTCCAGCCAAACTGTTTGCTCAGGGATTTTTCAATCTCGGCGCTGGTGCCCAGGGCATCAACCAGTTTGTTATCGAGCGCGTATTTCGCGGTATCGCCGTCAACCTTACGCAGGCCTTCGAGCACGCCCTGCGCGCCAGGGAACACCTGCTCAGGCGTAATCTGACGGTTCGCGGCAACGGTGCCGAGATAGTTCTGCCACAGCTCGCCAATCCAGCGGCTGTCCGCTTCGCGGGCGGCAGGTGACATATCGTCGCGGATAAACGGCTCCACGGCGGATTTGTACGTGCCGACGCGGAAGACGTGGGTGGTAACCTTCAGCTTGTCGAGCAGCGATTTGTAGTACAGGCCGTTGGTGGCAAAGCCGTGCAGATCGACCGTACCCTGTGGGGAGAGCCAGATCTTATTGGCGAAGCTCGCCAGATAATATTGTCCCTGGCTGTAGCTGTCGCCCACGGCAATGACCGGCTTGCCGCTGTCGCGGAATTCGCGCAGCGCTTTACCGATGTACTGCATAGACGGCTGATCGCCGCCGGCAAAATCTTTCAGATCCAGCACGATGCCGGTGATGTTGCGGTCATCTTTGGCCTGACGGATGGCATCGACGATATCGAACAGGGAGTTTTCCTGCAGGCGGTCAGACGTGGCGCCAAACAGCTGACGGCTGATCACACCCAGACGGTTGCTGGCTGACGGTTTATCAACGATGACGCCGGTGATATCGAGTAACAGGGCCCCGCGAGTCGAATGCTGCGCCTGATTTGCGTTGCTGATGTGCATCCAGATGCCCGCGCAAACCAGAACCAGGAAGATGAAGAAGATGTTCATCACCAGGTTGCGGACGAAGTTGAGCAGTCGCCACGTCCATTTAAAGAAACCGGCAATAATTCGCCAAAGGGTTCGCATGTATTCTCCCTAACCAGAAAATGACTGTTTCCGTCGCCACTGGACGGTAATGTTGGGTTATCGTAATGACCCAACCGCCACTTGTCAGCAGGAATCGCCTGCCAGGCTGTAACAAAATCTGCCGTCGTGTTAATTTTGTGAGTAAATTTCAAGAAAGGAGTTAACCAATGGACGCACTCGAACTGCTTGTTAACCGCCGTAGCGCTTCCCGTCTGGCCGAACCTGCCCCGGCAGGCGAGCAGCTGGAGAACATTCTGCGTGCCGGCATGCGTGCCCCCGATCATGGCACGCTGCAGCCGTGGCACTTCTTTGTGATTGAAGGCGAAGGCCGCGATCGTTTCAGTAAACTGCTGGAGCAGGGGGCGGTGGCCGCAGGGCAGGATGAGAAAGGAATCGATAAGGCGCGTAATGCCCCGTTCCGCGCCCCGATGATCATCACTGTCGTGGCAAAATGCCAGGCGGATCATAAAGTCCCGGTCTGGGAACAGGAAATGTCTGCGGGCTGTGCGGTGATGGCGATGCAGATGGCCGCCGTCGCGCAAGGCTTTAACGGCATCTGGCGCACCGGTCCGCTGACCGAAAGCCCGGTGGTCCGGGACGGTTTTGGCTGCGGTAAGCATGACAAAATTGTCGGTTTCCTCTATCTCGGTACTCCGCAGCTTAAAGCCTCCAGCACCATCAGCGTGCCGGACACCACGCCTTTCGTCAGCCGTTTCTGATAGCGCGCGCTAAACTGTCTGGATTCTGAGCATCTGCCGCAGAATTCAGACAGTCATACTTACCTCTTTATGGAATGAGCGCTACCATAGCGCGATTGAGATGACAGGAGACGTCCATGAGCGAGCAAACCATTCGTTTAACGCAGTACAGCCACGGAGCCGGTTGCGGTTGTAAAATTTCCCCGAAAGTGCTGGAGACCATCCTGCACAGCGAACAGGCGAAGTTTGTCGACCCGAACCTGCTTGTCGGCAACGAAACGCGTGACGATGCAGCGGTTTATGACCTGGGTAACGGCACCAGCATTATCAGCACCACCGACTTCTTTATGCCGATTGTCGACAACCCGTTCGATTTCGGGCGTATTGCGGCCACTAACGCCATCAGCGATATCTTCGCCATGGGCGGCAAACCGATTATGGCGATCGCTATTCTGGGCTGGCCGATCAACACCATCCCGCCGGAAGTAGCCCGTGAAGTGATTGATGGCGGCCGTTTCGCCTGCCAGCAGGCGGGGATTGCGCTGGCCGGTGGTCACTCTATCGATGCGCCGGAGCCTATCTTCGGCCTGGCCGTGACCGGCGTGGTCCCGACCGAGCGCGTGAAGCGCAACAGTACCGCGCAGGCGGGCTGCAAGCTGTTCCTCACCAAGCCGTTGGGCATTGGCGTGCTGACCACCGCCGAGAAAAAATCCCTGCTCAAACCGGAGCACATAGGGCTGGCAACCGAAGTCATGTGCCAGATGAACCTCGCGGGTGCGGCGTTCGCCAATATCGACGGCGTGAAGGCGATGACCGACGTGACCGGTTTTGGTCTGCTGGGGCACCTCTCCGAAGTGTGTCAGGGCGCGGGCGTGCAGGCGCAGGTCTGGTATCAGGACGTGCCGAAGCTGCCGGGCGTGGAAGAGTACATTGCTCAGGGCGCGGTCCCGGGCGGTACCCAGCGTAACTTCGCCAGCTACGGTCACCTGATGGGCGAAATGCCAGAAGAATGGCGCAACCTGCTGTGCGATCCGCAAACCTCCGGCGGCCTGCTGCTGGCGGTCACGCCGGAATCCGAAGCCGAGGTTCAGGCCACGGCCGCCGAGTTCGGCATTACCCTGACGGCGATCGGCGAGCTGGTGACCGCGCGCGGTGGCCGACCGATGATTGAGATCCGTTAATTCGATGCGGTTGTTTATTGCCGAAAAGCCGAGCCTGGCCCGTGCCATTGCTGATGTGCTGCCCAAGCCGCATCGCAAAGGCGACGGCTTTATCGAATGCGGTAACGGGCAGGTGGTCACCTGGTGTATCGGCCACCTGCTTGAGCAGGCGCAGCCGGATGTCTATGACAGCCGCTACGCCCGCTGGAATTTGAACGATCTGCCCATCGTGCCGGAAAAATGGCGCCTGCAGCCCCGACCTTCGGTGACCAAACAGCTCAACGTGATCAAGCGCTTCCTGCATGAAGCCGATGAAATCGTGCACGCGGGTGACCCGGACAGGGAAGGACAGCTGCTGGTGGATGAGGTGCTGGACTATCTTGAACTGGCGCCGGAAAAGCGTCAGCAGGTGCAGCGCTGCCTGATCAACGACCTCAACCCACAGGCGGTGGAGCGTGCGATCTCGCGCCTGCGCGCCAACAGCGAATTTATCCCGCTGTGCGTATCCGCGCTGGCCCGCGCGCGCGCCGACTGGCTGTACGGTATCAACATGACCCGCGCCTACACCATCCTCGGGCGCAACGCGGGCTATCAGGGCGTGCTCTCCGTGGGGCGCGTGCAGACGCCGGTGCTGGGGCTGGTCGTGCGTCGTGATGAAGAGATTGAGAACTTCGTCGCCAAAGATTTCTTTGAAGTGAAAGCGCATATCGTCACGCCTAAAGACGAGCGCTTTACCGCCGTCTGGCAGCCGAGCGATGCCTGCGAGTCATATCAGGATGAAGAGGGGCGTTTGCTGCACCGTCCGCTGGCGGATCATGTGGTTAACCGCATTACCGGACAGCCCGCTATCGTCACCAGCTATAACGATAAACGGGAATCAGAACCCGCGCCGCTGCCGTTCTCGCTGTCGGCCCTGCAGATCGAGGCCGCAAAGCGCTTTGGCCTCAGCGCGCAGAACGTGCTGGATATCTGCCAGAAGCTCTATGAAACCCATAAGCTGATCACCTATCCGCGTTCGGATAGCCGCTACCTGCCGGAAGAGCATTTTGCCGGTCGTCATTCGGTGATGAACGCCATTAGCGTGCACGCGCCGGATCTGCTGCCGCAGCCGGTGGTGAACCCAGATACCCATAACCGCTGCTGGGACGACAAAAAGGTGGACGCCCACCACGCGATTAGCCCGACGGCGCGCGCCAGCAGCGTCAACCTGACGGATAACGAAGCGAAGGTCTACAACCTGATCGCTCGTCAGTACCTGATGCAGTTCTGCCCGGACGCGGTGTTCCGCAAATGCGTGATCGAGCTGGAAATCGCAAAAGGGAAGTTTATCGCCAAAGCCCGTTTCCTCGCGGAAGCAGGCTGGCGCACGCTGCTCGGCAACAAAGAGCGTGACGAAGAGAACGACGGCACGCCGCTGCCCGTGGTCGCCAAAGACGATGAGCTGCTTTGCGAGAAAGGGGAAGTGGTGGAACGCCAGACCCAGCCGCCGCGCCATTTTACCGATGCGACACTGCTTTCCGCGATGACCGGCATCGCCCGGTTCGTGCAGGATAAAGATCTGAAGAAGATCCTGCGCGCCACCGACGGTCTGGGTACGGAGGCAACCCGCGCGGGGATCATCGAGCTGCTCTTTAAGCGCGGTTTTCTTGAGAAAAAGGGGCGCTATATCCATTCGACCGAGCCGGGCCGCGCGCTGATTCACTCCCTGCCGGAGCTGGCCGCCAGGCCGGACATGACCGCGCACTGGGAATCGGTGCTGACGCAGATCAGCGAGAAGCAGTGCCGCTATCAGGACTTTATGCAGCCGCTGGTGGGGACGCTTTACCAGCTGATCGATCAGGCGCGCAGCACGCCCGTGAAAACGTTCAGAGGGATGGTTGCACCCGGTGGTGGCGCGAAGAAACCGTTTAAAAAGAAAAAGAGCGCGGCCGCTTCTTAACCCGTAGGCCGGGTCAGGCGAAGCCGCCACCCGGCGAAAGACAGCTCTGCGGCCTGAAAAAAGCCCGGTGGCGCTAACGCTTACCGGGCCTACAGGGCGAGAACGCCGCGAAACTTAAATCACACCCTGCCCAATCATCGCATCCGCTACCTTCACGAACCCGGCGATATTCGCCCCGCGCACGTAGTTGGTTTGCGATGCTTCACCGCCGTACTCCACGCAGGCGTGGTGAATATCCAGCATGATATGGTGCAGGCGCGCATCCACTTTCTCCGCCTTCCAGCCGAGACGCGCGGCGTTTTGCGCCATCTCGAGGCCGGAGGTTGCCACGCCGCCCGCGTTGGCGGCCTTGCCCGGTGCAAACAGCACGCCTGCCTCCAGGAACAGATCCGTCGCGTCGATGGTGGTCGGCATGTTTGCCCCTTCGGCGACCGCTTTTACACCGTTGCTAATTAACGTGCGCGCGGCTTCAGCATCCAGCTCGTTCTGCGTGGCGCACGGCAGGGCGATATCCACCGGCACGCCCCACGGCTGTTTACCTTCGAGGTAGGTCAGGCCAAACTCCCGGGCGTAATCCGCTACGCGTCCATCGCGGCTGGCTTTGATTTCACACAGGCGCGCCAGCTTCTCTGCCGTGAAGCCCGCTTCATCCACCACCGTTCCGCTGGAGTCAGAGGCGGTCACCACGCGAGCGCCAAACTGCATCGCTTTCTCAATCGCGTACTGCGCCACGTTACCGGAGCCGGAAACGGCTACGCGCATGCCTTCGAAGCCTAAGCCGTGACGCTTGAGCATGGCCTCTGTGAAGTAAACCAGGCCGTACCCGGTCGCTTCCGGGCGGATCAGGCTCCCGCCAAACGACAGCCCTTTGCCGGTAAAGACGCAGGCGCTGTTGTTGGAAAGCTTTTTCATCATCCCGGCCATAAAGCCCACTTCACGTCCGCCCACGCCGATATCACCGGCAGGCACGTCGGTGTCCGGGCCGAGGTGACGGTAGAGTTCGGTCATCAGCGCCTGGCAGAAACGCATCACTTCACCTTCGCTTTTGCCTTTCGGGTCGAAATCGCTGCCGCCTTTTCCGCCGCCCATGGGCAGCGTGGTCAGTGCGTTTTTAAAGGTCTGCTCGAAGCCGAGGAATTTCAGAATCGACAGGTTCACGGACGGATGGAAACGCATGCCGCCCTTAAACGGGCCGATGGCGGAGTTAAACTGGACGCGCCACGCGCGGTTAACCTGCACCTGATTGCGATCGTCCACCCAGGTCACGCGGAACTGGATCACGCGCTCTGGCTCGACTAGGCGTTCGAGCAACGACATCTGGCGATAGCGCGGGTTTTGTTCAAGGAAGGGCCACAGGGTGGTCATCACTTCACGCACGGCCTGGGCGAACTCGCTTTGGTGCGGGTCGCGCTGCTGAACATGGGCAAGGAAACTTTCCAGAGAGCGTGTCTGATCCATAGATATAAGAACCTCTTATAATAATGTTTGTATATGACTTATGCGTTTTGTGTTGTTTTTTTGACTATACCACCCGTACCGCTTTGTGTGGCAAGCAGAAATTCAGGACGAAAGGGAAATTAATGACAGGTGCTGCGTCATAACCAAAAGCGATGACGAGATAAATTAAAGGTTCCGCGCGGGATTACCGTTATAGTCATTATCAAGGGAACAACAGGAAGATGTGTCTATGAACCGTTATGTACTTACCGCGTTATGTTTGATCTTTACCGCAGGCGCGCAGGCTGACCGCATTCGCCCGGACGTGGAAGTGAATGTGCCGCCAGAAGTGTTTAGCTCCAGCGGCCAGCGTGCGCAGCCGTGTAACCAGTGCTGTATTTATCAGGATCAAAACTATTCTGAAGGGGCCGTCGTGAAGGCGGAGGGCGTGCTGCTGCAGTGCCAGCGCGACGAGCGCGCCATCAGCACGAACCCGCTGGTCTGGCGTCGCGTAAAACAATAAACGCCTCCAGCAGGGGAATATCCGCGGGGGCTAAGGCGTAGCCAAACGCCTCTTCCGGCGTACACCATGCCAGCGCGCTGTGGTAGTGCGCCGTGAGCGCACCGCTAAACGCAGGAACGTGCCAGGCGTGCAGGTTGATTAAGCGCTGCGAGACCTCGCGCTGGTGGCTTGCCACGTATTGCGCAGGCCGCGCTTCAATACCCAACTCTTCGCGCAGCTCGCGGATAAGCGCCTCGGGCTGGGTTTCACCCGCCTCGACTTTGCCGCCTGCAAATTCCCACATGCCAGGCTGGTCGGCGTGGGCAGGGCGCTGTGCCAGTAAAATTTTGTCGTCTTTTTCGATGATGGCGGCAACGACATCGAGTGTTTTCAGCATGGTCGTCAATAATTGATAGCGAAAAAAGACATATTATCGTGCCCTTTCTCAGAGTCCAGTAATCAGGAGAATCAGGTGAAAGAGACCACCGCCTGGGTTGCCCCTATCGAATCCCTTCCCGCCAGCCTTAAACCCATTGCCGTGATGCAGAAAAAGCATTTTGGCGCCGTGCTGAATCCCACGCGCTGGTGGGGGCGCATGCCGCGTCTGTTCTGGCTGGTCGCGCTGTTCGTCGGTTTTCTGGAGCGTCGTCACGCGCGCCTGTCACCCGTGCTGCGTTCGCTGCTCATGACGCGGGTGTCCCAGCTCTGCCACTGCGCTTTCTGTATTGATGCCAACAGCCTGCGGCTGGCCGAGCGCTGCGGTGCACTGGAAAAGGTGCAGGCTGTTAGCGACTGGCAGGCATCCGCCTTGTTCACGGAGCAGGAGCGCGCGGCGCTGGCCTACGCCGAGGCGGTGACCGCCACGCCGCCCCGGGCGGATGAGGCCATCAGAACGGCGCTGAAGCGCCACTTTACGGAAGACGCCATCACCGAGATGACGGCGCTCATTGCCTTTCAGAATCTCTCTGCCCGCTTTAACGCCGCGCTGGATATTCCGGCGCAGGGGCTATGCGCCACCTTTAACGAGACGCCCCATGCTTGATCGCCATCTTCACCCGCGGATAAAACCGGCGCTGAATCGTCTGGTCTCCGTGCTGGACAGGCCGGGCATCACGCCCGACGGATTAACCCTGGCCGGGTTTGCCATCGGCGTGCTGGCGCTGCCGTTTCTGGTCCTTGGCTGGTATCCGGCGGCGCTGGTCGCCATCGTGCTTAACCGCCTGCTGGACGGTCTGGACGGGGCGCTGGCGCGCCGCAGAGGCCTGACCGATGCGGGGGGATTTCTCGATATCGCGCTCGACTTTCTGTTCTACGCCCTGGTGCCGTTTGGCTTTGCGCTGGCAGCACCGGCGGAAAATGCGCTGGCAGCCGCCTGGCTGCTGTTCGCGTTTATCGGGACCGGCAGCAGTTTTCTGGCGTTCGCGGCCCTGGCCGCGAAGCACGACATCGACAACCCCGGCTATGCGCACAAGTCGTTTTATTACATCGGCGGGTTAACGGAAGGGACGGAGACCATCTCGCTGTTCGCGCTGTGCTGCCTCTTTCCGGCGCACTTTACGCTCTTCGCGTGGGTATTCGGCGCGCTGTGCTGGCTGACCACCACAACGCGCATCTGGAGCGGCTACGTGACGCTGAAGTCACTTAACCCTTAGCGCGCGCTTTCAGGCCCGCGCTCACCGGTCATCACCGGGTTCTGCGGGTGACTGCTCCATTCGTACCAGCCGCCGTCATAGACGGCGATATTCTTCCAGCCCATCGCCCGGGCGTACATCAAGGTTTCAGACGCCCGCCAGCTGGTGCCGCAGTAAAACGCGACGTGCTGTTCCGGCAGAATATTCCAGCGCTTCCACTGGGCGGCGATGTCGTCAGCGCTGCGCATGGTGCCATCCGGGTTATGGAAATCCTCCATGTGGGTGGCATCGCTGCCCGCGTGACCCCAGCGGGCACCGGCAATTTCACCTTTTGGCTTGATGTAGCTGTAGCCGCTGGTTTCGCCGATGAACTCCGGCCACGAGCGTATGCTGACCAGAGAGGCATCCTGACGGTGCAGCATGCCGCGCGCCTGTTCCATATCCACCATCAGCTGCGGCTGACCGGGGATCGGCGCGCCGAAATCGGGGGCCGGCGTCACTTTACCGGGCGTACCGCGCTCAACCGGCAGGCCTGCATCCGACCACGCCTTCCAGCCGCCGTCGAGAATACGCACATCCTTCACGCCCGCATACAGCATAATCTGCGCCACGCGCGCGGCGGCGTAGACGTCGCGGCCATACAAAATGACGGTGGTATCGTGACGGATCCCGTGCTTCGCCAGCATCGCTCTCAGCTTGTCGTCGGAGACTTTATTCCACAGCGGTTCGCTTTCCACCTCGTTGGTGTCGATATAGCCCGCGCCGGGAATGTGGTTCAGCAGGTAAAACTTCGGTGCACCCCAGGCGGCCTCAATCACTTTCCAGTCGCCCGCCGGTGCGGCAGCCACGGGTTTACCCTGCTGGAGCCGGTGGATCCACTGCGGGTAAACCAGCTGTTCAAAGTGAGGCAGGCGCTGAAGGCGCTCGGGCGTCTGCAGAGCATCGCTGAGCAGCGAAACGTGGCGGTACCCGGCTTTCTCCAGGCGGGCTTTCACCGCCTGGTTATCGTTCTCGTCGCCGTACAGGGCGATGGTCGTCGCAGGGGTAAGCTGATGCTGTTTTGCCCACAGCGCAATCTGCTCGTCGCTCATGGCGCTGAGCCAGGCGGCAGCAAGGTTGAGCGCGGCGGGTTCATGCCCGGAGGGGCCGCTAAGCGTCTGCGGCCAGCCGTTATAGAAGGCGCTGGCGCGTGTGTCGACAGGCGTGCCGTGCTGTGCCTGAAGCTGAGACAGCGTGATGGCGTTGGGCATATCAGCCGCCAGCGAGGAAAAAGAAGCGAGGCCGCAGAGCAGGGCCAGCGCGGTCAGTTGAGAAACACGTTTCATCGAATAACCTGACGTCAGTAAAAGAGGGGGGCATTGTCGTCTCTCCCGAATCGGAAAACATTGCGTTAGCACATTATTGCCAGCGAGAAATCTCAATCAGCTCGCCGCCGGGTGGAATATCGTCCTCATCGTGCGTGACCAGCACCGCCGGAATATTGCGCGCGCGGACGGCGTCAAATACCCATGCCCGAAACGTGGCCCGTAACGCTTTATCGAGGCGGCTGAACGGTTCATCCAGCAGCAGCGCCTGCGGCTCCGCGAGCAGGGCCCGCAGCAGGCTGACCCGGGCACGCTCCCCGCCGGAGAGGGTGGCCGGATCGCTGGCGTAATGGCCGCTCAGCCCGGCGGAATCCAGCGCCTGCGCGACCGCCTCCCGACGCGCGCGCCCGGCGATGCGCTCGGGCAGCGCCAGCAGCAAATTTTGCCCGACGCTGAACTGGTCGAACAGCAGCGCATCCTGAAAGAGAATACCCAGCCCGCGGGACTCCACGGGAAGCGCGTCGCAGCGACGCGCGTCGAGCCACAGTTCGCCCCGCGCCTGGAAATCGTCTGACAGCGCGCCGACCATCCAGGCAAAAAGGGTCGACTTTCCGCTGCCGGACGGCCCCATCAGGGTGACGATCTCCCCGCGGGGCACGCAAAAACTGACCTCGCGGAAAAGCGGTTCGATGGTGAGATTTTTTACCTTCAGCATTAACGTAACCCTTGTCGGTAGCGGCCCACGAGCCGGGATAGCAGGGCGGCAAGACCAAACATCGTGCCCGTGACCAGCAGTAATCCCAGCGCCCGGTTAGCGAGAATCGGGATGCTGCCCCCGCTGCTGAGCGCGACGGTTTCGGTGGTCAGCGTGGCGAAACGCCCCGCGCCCAGCCACAGCGTCGGCATGTATTGCGCCATGCTGACGGAAAAGCCGGTGGCAAAGGCCAGTAGCGCAGGGCGCACCAGCAGCGGGCATTTCAGCAGTAAAAAGATTTTTGTCCGTCGCCAGCCGAGGGTTCTGGCGGTGAGAATAAGCCGGGGATCGATCCGGCGCCAGGCGGGTTGCAGCACCAGCAGCATCCACGGCAATACCCACAGAAGGTGGCTCCAGAGCACGGCGGCGTAGTGCCCGTCGATGCCCAGGTGCAACGCAATCGCATACTGGCCGGTAACAAGCGGGAGGGCCGGAAGGGCGAGCGGTAACCACACCCACAGTGCGCCGCGCTGCGGGCCCCACTCCAGCCAGAGTAACCCGACGACCAGGCCGGTCAGGCTTGAAAGCAGACCGAAGGAGAGGCTGCTCCCCACCGGGCCAACGTCATCCCGTTGCGCCAGCATCAGCAGTACCGCGGCGCACAGGACGCCGCAGGCGGGCAGAAACCCGCTCAGTGCCCGCTCAGGCAGGACGCGCTGCGACCGGGGACGCGTTCCGGTGAGGTCCGCTAGTGTGCGAACCCGTGCCTTCCAGATGCCGTATCCCAGGGCGGCAAGCGCGGCCAGCAGCAGAAGGAGAAGCAGGCACAGCAGCGTCCCTTTTGCCTGCTGCTGTGCGTCGCCCTGGCTTAACCACTGCCAGGCCAGCACGGCCAGGGTAGGCGGGTTGCCGGGCCCGAGAACGATCGCCACGTCCACGACCGACAGCGACCATGCCAGCACCGCCAGCATGACTGCCCCGAGGACGGGCGCGATAGCTGGCAGAATCAGCCAGCTCAGCGTCTGAAAACGCCCGTAGCCGAGCGTCTGCAGGACGATCTTCTGCTGCGCGAGCCGTTTTTCCGGCAGTACGGCATAAATCGCCCACAGGACAAACGCGCTCTCTTTGACCGCGAGCGTCAGCCCCAGCCCGACGCCGTAGCGGTCAAACGGCGGCGAACAGACGGTGCAGACCTGATAAAACAATCCGCCCTCGGCAAACAGCAGCAACGCGCCGGTGGCGAACGCCACATGGGGGATCGCCAGCAGCCACGGCAGGCGGGTTGTGAGACGTCGCCAGCGTTTACCGGGCCAGAGAAGGCTGACGAGAAGAAGAGCAATGAACAACGCCCCCAGCGTGGCGATGAGCGTTGAGACCAGCGTGGCGACGGCCGCCTGCGGGAGCTGCGGATCGTTCAGCAGCCGCTGCCAGTTTGTCAGCGAAAACGCCGGGGCAAGCAGCATGGCGCCGGCGGGCAGGATCGGCAGATAAATCACCGCCATCGCCAGCCAGACGAGCCCGCTCAGCGGGTGCCGTAACGACGCAGCCATTCCTGCTCCAGCGCGTTCACCCAGGCGGACTGCGGCTCGGCAAGCACCTTCGGCAGCCCCTGAGTCGTGTGGGCCAGCAGCTGTCTGGCTTCTTCTTCGGGCAGCGTTTTCGCATCCAGCACGCTCGGATCGCCCCAGATGGCCGGGTCAGCTTTGCGGATCTGCGCCTGCGGCGACAGCAGGAAATTGGCGACCATTTTCGCCCCCGCGCTCGCGCTGGCGTTGGCCGGAATCGCCACAAAATGGACGTTGCCGAGCATCCCGCCCTGAAAACCAAAGCTGTAGCTGTCGGCGGGCAGTTCGCCGCTCGCCACTTTCTGCTGCGCATGGGCCGGGTTAAAAGTCAGGGACAGGTACAGGCTGCCGCTGGCAAGCAGGGCATCCATCCGTGCAGGAGAAGGGGGAAAATCTTTCCCTTCGCGCCACAGCAGCGGGTGGAGCGTGTCCAGATAATCCCAGAGCGGGGCCGTGACCTCGGCAAAGGTGCTATCGGGGGCCTTTTGCAGCGCCTCCGGGTGAGCGGTTAGCGTCATCAGCAGCTGCTCAAGAAATGCCGTGCCGGTAAAATCGGGCGGGCGAGGATAGCTGATCTTGCCCGGTTGCTGCTGCGCGTAAGCCAGCAGTGCCTGAGGATCCACAGGCGGCGTCGGCATGCTGGCTTTGCGGGCGATAAAGGTCAGCTGCGCGCCGCCCCACGGCGATTCCGCCCCGTCGGTTTGGACGGCAAAATCTTCCGTAACCGGTTTGCGGGTATCGACATAGCGCCAGTTGGGCAACGTCTGCGCCCATCCGGTCTCCAGCAGGTTTGCCTCTTTCAGCGTGCGGAAGTTCTCGCCGTTAACCCACAGCAGGTCAACGGAGCCGTTGGTCTTACGCCCCGCGGCGGCTTCGGTCTGAATACGTTTTACCGCGTCGGCAGCATCCGCCAGCGGGACAATTTTAAGGGTAATGGCATAGTGCGTTTGCATCTCGCCGCTGACCCACTCCAGATAGCGGTTGACCGCCGGATCGCCGCCCCAGGCGTTAAACCAGACGGTCTGGCCTTTGGCCTGTTGCTGAATAGCCTGCCAGCCGTCGGCGGCATACAGAGGGGCCGCCAGCAGCAGCCCGGTCAGAAACGCGCAAAAACGCACACGGCGCATAATGCCTCACTTTTTAGCAGACGGGAGATAACGGGAAAACAGCCGGCGGGTGACCAACGGCAATAACCCCAGTAGTGTAAAGGCGAATAGCATGCCCGGCGACAAAATATCGCGCAGCGAGGTCACTTTTCCCAGCGCGCGCCCGGCGTTGAGAAAGACCACCGTCGCGGGCAGCATGGCGAGCTGGCTGACCCACCAGTAGCGAAATACTCCCATGCGGGTCAGCCCCATCAGCAAATTCACCAGGAAAAACGGGAACAGCGGCATCAGGCGCAGGGCAAAAAGAAAGTTCGCGCCGTCGCGCGCCATGCCGGTATTCACCGTACTCATCTGCCGGGCAAACCGCCGTTGCACCCAGTCGCGCAAAAGATAGCGGCTGGCGAGCATCGCCAGCGTGGCCCCAAGCGTGGAGGCAAACGAGACCAGCACAGTGCCTTCCCACAGGCTAAACAACGTCCCGCCCAGCAGGGTCAGGATCGCCGCGCCGGGGATCGAGAGGGCGGAGACCGCCACATAGACCGCAAAGAAGATCAGCGCGCTGCGTAGCGGCGCGTGGTCGACATAGGAGAGTAATGCCTGCTGGTGCGTTTTAATCCCTTCCAGGGAGAGGGTTCCCGGCGGAAGCATGATAAACGCCAGAATAAAGGCGCCCAGAAGGGCGCACAGGAAGAGTGTTTTTGAAAGGTTCACGCGTCATTACAGCTTGAATTTAGCCCACACCGGCGCGTGGTCAGACGGTTTTTCCATGCTGCGGATGTCGTAGTCGATCCCGGTTTCGATGCAGCGTTCGGCCAGCGGCGAACTGGCCAGCAGCAGATCGATACGCAGGCCGCGGTTGTCGTCAAAGCCTTTGGAGCGGTAATCAAACCAGGAGAAGCGATCCTGCGTTTCCGGGTTGGCATTGCGGAACGTATCCACCAGGCCCCAGCCCAGCAGGCGCTCCATCCACTCACGCTCTTCCGGCAGGAAGGAGCATTTGCCGGTGCGCAGCCAGCGTTTGCGGTTCTGTTCGCCAATACCGATATCGAGATCCGTCGGGCTGATATTCATGTCGCCCATGATCAGCACCGGATTCTCTTTTTTGAGTTCGGTGGTCAGGTAGTCCTGCAGATCCTGATAAAACTTCGCTTTAGCCGGGAATTTGATCTCATGGTCACGGCTCTCACCCTGCGGGAAATAGCCGTTGATGACCGTGATATTGCCGATCGCAGAAGGGACTTCCGCCATGATAATGCGACGCTGTGCTTCTTCACCGTCGCCCGGGAAGCCGCGACGCACGGAAACCGGCGGCGCTTTGGTCAGCAGCGCGACGCCATAGTGACCTTTCTGGCCGTGATAAAAGACGTTGTAGCCGAGTTTCGCCACCTCTTCGAGGGGGAACATGTCGTCGTGAACCTTTGTCTCCTGCAGGCCGATCACATCTGGCTGATGTTGCTCAACGATAGCTTCAAGCTGATGAGGGCGGGCACGCAGGCCGTTGATATTAAAAGAGACAAATTTCATAGTCGCTGCCAGTGCAAGGTGAATAGTGCAAGGATGGTAGCAGAATTTGCGTCAACTGTTACCGGCTTCGACCAATAACTGCAACAGATAATGCCGGTGGTGCAATATTTGCACCATTCTGACGCGCTTCGCCCCCAAAGAGGGCGTAAATGGCCGATAAATTTCGCGAGCGATCACAATTCCAGAATTATATTTGGCCTGTGCATACTCTTTCTGATTTTCATGCGGCAAAGCGCCGCCTGTCGTAAAAATATTCACTTTTTATGCACTAATAGTGAATAACTCCATGTTGTAACTTATTGATATTCTGTTCTCTCAACCCGTTTATGCATTTTTATCGCTGGCTGGCACGAAGGCTGCAATCTACATTCACAGTGCAAACACTCAATTATTTAACATTCAAATAACCTTTTATTTACCGGATGAGGTCGCTATGTCTCTGTCAATTACGCGTGAAAATTTCGATGAATGGATGATGCCGGTTTACGCGCCGGCGGCTTTTATTCCGGTTCGTGGGGAAGGCTCGCGCCTGTGGGATCAGCAGGGTAAAGAGTATATCGACTTTGCCGGTGGGATTGCGGTGAACGCGCTGGGGCATGCGCACCCGGCGCTGCGTCAGGCGCTCAATGACCAGGCAGCGAAGTTTTGGCATACCGGCAACGGCTTTACCAACGAGCCTGCGCTGCGCCTGGCCAAAAAACTGATCGACGCGACGTTTGCCGAAAAAGTCTTTTTCTGTAACTCGGGGGCGGAAGCCAACGAAGCGGCGCTGAAGCTGGCGCGCAAATATGCGCACGATAAGTTTGGAACCCACAAGAGCGGTATCGTGGCGTTTAAAAATGCCTTCCACGGACGGACGCTCTTTACCGTCAGCGCGGGTGGCCAGCCTTCCTACTCGCAGGATTTCGCACCGCTGCCGCCGGATATCCGTCACGGTATTTATAACGATCTGCAGTCTGCCAGCGAGCTGATTAACGACACCACCTGTGCGGTGATCGTCGAGCCGATGCAGGGTGAGGGTGGCGTGCTTCCGGCGCAAAAGGAATTCCTGCAGGGGCTGCGCGAGCTGTGCGATCGTCATAACGCGGTGCTGATTTTCGACGAAGTGCAGACCGGCGTGGGTCGCACCGGCGAGCTGTATGCCTATATGCACTACGGCGTCACGCCGGACGTGCTGTCGACCGCCAAAGCGCTGGGCGGCGGCTTCCCGATTGGCGCAACGCTGACCACCGATAAATTTGCCAGCGTGATGACCGTCGGCACCCACGGCACCACCTACGGCGGCAACCCGCTGGCCACCGCCGTCGCCGGACAGGTGCTCGAGATCATTAATACCCCTGAGGTGCTGAAGGGCGTTAAGCAGCGCCACGACTGGTTTGTTGAGCGCCTGAATGCCATCAACGGCAAGGTTGGCCTGTTTAAAGAAATTCGTGGCCTGGGGCTGTTAATCGGCTGCGAGCTCACCGCTGAGTTTGCCGGAAAAGCTAAACTTATTTCACAGGAAGCGGCAAAAGTCGGCGTGATGGTGCTGATTGCCGGTGCCAACGTCGTGCGTTTTGCTCCCGCGCTGATCGTCAGCGAGGAAGAGGTGCAAACCGGTCTGGACCGCTTTGCGCTGGCGTGTGAAAAGGTGAAATCCGGGGTGTCATCATGATGGTCATCCGTCCCGTTGAGCGCGGCGATCTCGCCGGGCTCATGCAGCTTGCCGGTAAGACGGGAGGCGGGCTGACCTCGCTTCCTGCCGATGAAAAAACGCTGTCGGCGCGCATTGAGCGCGCCCTTCAAACCTGGCAGGGGACGTTGCCAAAAAGCGAACAGGGGTATGTGTTCGTGCTGGAAGACACCGACACGGGGACCGTGGCCGGGATCTGCGCCATCGAAGTGGCCGTCGGGCTTAACGACCCGTGGTACAACTACCGCGTCGGCACCATGGTTCATGCCTCGAAAGAGCTGAACGTCTATAACGCGCTGCCGACGCTGTTCCTCTGCAATGACCACACGGGCGCCAGCGAGCTTTGCACGCTGTTCCTCGACCCGGCGTGGCGCAAGGAGGGCAACGGCTATCTGCTCTCCAAATCGCGCTTTATGTTTATGGCCGCCTTCCGCGATCGCTTTAACGAAAAGGTGGTTGCGGAGATGCGCGGCGTGATCGACGACACCGGCTATTCACCGTTCTGGGAGAGCCTGGGCGAGCGCTTCTTCTCGATGGAGTTCAGTCGGGCGGACTATCTCTGCGGCACGGGTCAGAAAGCCTTTATTGCCGAACTGATGCCGAAGCATCCTATCTATACCCATTTCCTTAGCCCGGAAGCGCAGGCGGTGATCGGCGAAGTGCATCCGCAAACCGCGCCTGCCCGCGCGGTGCTGGAGAAAGAGGGCTTCCGCTACCGTAACTATGTCGACATCTTTGACGGCGGGCCTACGCTTGAGTGCGATATCGACCGCGTACGCGCGATCCGTAAGAGCCGGCTGGTTGAGGTCTCTGAAGGCCAGCCCGCGCCGGGCGACTGGCCGGCATGCCTGGTGGCGAACGAAAATTACGCCAACTTCCGTGCGATGCTGGTGCGGACCAACCCGAAATGTGAACGTCTGGTGCTGACGGCTGCAGAACTGGATGCCCTGAAATGTAACGCCGGCGATACGGTTCGCCTGGTGCGTCTCTGCCCTGAGGAGAAAACAGCATGACATTATGGATTAACGGTGACTGGGTCACGGGCGAAGGCGAACAGCGCGTAAAGACCAATCCGGTAGGAAAAGAGATGCTCTGGAAGGGGAACGACGCCAGCGCCGCGCAGGTGGAACAAGCCTGCCATGCCGCTCGCCGCGCGTTCCCGGCGTGGGCAAAACAGCCTTTCGCCGTGCGCCAGGCGCTTGTTGAAAAGTTTGCCGGGCTGCTGGAGGCAAATAAGGCCGAACTGACGCGCATCATCGCGTCTGAAACCAGTAAACCGCGCTGGGAAGCGGCAACCGAAGTGACAGCGATGATCAACAAAGTCGCCATTTCGGTGAAGGCGTACCACACCCGCACCGGCGAACAGCACACCGAGATGCCGGACGGCGCGGCCACGCTGCGCCACCGTCCGCACGGCGTGCTGGCGGTGTTTGGTCCGTACAACTTCCCGGGGCATCTGCCGAATGGCCACATTGTGCCCGCGCTGCTGGCAGGCAATACCGTGATTTTCAAGCCGAGCGAGCTCACCCCATTAACCGGCGAGGCGGTGGTTAAGCTGTGGGAACAGGCTGGCCTGCCGCCGGGCGTGCTGAACCTGGTGCAGGGCGGACGCGAAACCGGCCAGGCGCTGAGCGCGCTGAGCGATATCGACGGCCTGCTGTTTACCGGCAGCGCCGGGACGGGCTATCAGCTGCATCGCCAGCTGGCGGGGCAGCCGGAAAAAATCCTTGCTCTCGAGATGGGGGGCAACAACCCGCTGATTGTGGAAGACCCTGACGATATCGACGCCGCGGTGCACCTGACGATTCAGTCCGCCTTTATTACCGCCGGACAGCGTTGCACCTGTGCCCGCCGTCTGCTGGTGAAACGGGGCGCGCAGGGGGATGCGTTCCTCAAACGTCTGGTTGAGGTGAGCGCGCGTCTGGTGCCAGCCGCGTGGGATGCCGATCCGCAGCCGTTTATCGGCGGGCTGATTTCCGATCAGGCCGCGCTGAACGTGCTGAAGGCCTGGCAGGACCACGTCGCGCGCGGCGCGAAAACCCTGCTCGAGCCGAAGCAGGTTCAGCCGGGTGCCTCGCTGCTGACGCCGGGCATCGTTGAGATGAGCGGCGCGAGCAACGTGCCGGATGAAGAGGTCTTTGGCCCGCTGCTGTGCGTCTGGCGCTATGACGATTTTGACGACGCCATCGCAATGGCCAATAACACCCGCTACGGTCTGTCGAGCGGGCTGATTTCGCCGCATCGCGAGAAGTTTGACCAACTGCTGCTGGAAGCGCGCGCCGGGATTGTGAACTGGAATAAACCGCTCACCGGGGCCGCGAGCACCGCGCCGTTCGGCGGCGTGGGCGCGTCGGGGAACCATCGCGCCAGCGCGTGGTATGCCGCCGATTACTGTGCCTGGCCGATGGCGAGCCTGGAAACCCCGGCGCTGACGCTGCCGGAAACGCTTAATCCGGGGCTGGACTTTACCGGAGGGGACCGTCATGAAAGCGCGTGAAGTCAACTTTGACGGGCTGGTGGGGCTGACGCACCACTACGCCGGTCTCTCTTTTGGTAATGAAGCCTCCACGAAGCACCGTTTTCAGGTTTCCAACCCGAAGCTGGCGGCGAAGCAGGGGCTGCTTAAGATGAAAGCGCTGGCGGATGCCGGTTTCCCGCAGGCGGTGATCCCGCCGCAGGAGCGTCCGAACGTGGCGGTGCTGCGTCAGCTCGGCTTTAGCGGTACCGATGAGCAGGTGGTCGAAAAAGCGGGGACGCAGACGCCGCACCTGCTCTCGGCGGCAAGCTCCGCCTCTTCGATGTGGGTCGCCAACGCGGCAACCGTCGCGCCGTCAGCCGATACGCTGGATGGCAAAGTCCACCTGACGGTGGCGAACCTGAATAACAAGTTTCACCGCGCCACCGAAGCGGAAACCACCGAGCGCGTGCTGCGCGCCATTTTCAACCAGGATGCCCATTTCGCGGTGCATCAGGCCCTGCCGCAGGTGGCGATGTTTGGCGACGAAGGCGCGGCCAACCATAACCGCCTGGGGGGCGATTATGGCGAGCCGGGTGTGCAGCTGTTTATTTACGGGCGAGAAGAGGGGGGCCACGTCGCGCCAACCCGTTATCCTGCCCGTCAGACGCTGGCGGCCAGCCAGGCGGTTGCCCGCCTGAACCAGGTGAATCCTTCCCAGGTGATTTTTGCCCAGCAGAACCCGCATGTGATCGACCAGGGCGTGTTCCACAACGACGTGATTGCCGTTTCTAACCGCCAGGTGCTGTTCTGCCACGAGCAGGCGTTTGCCCATCAGGAAAAGTTGCTCGCCACGCTGCATGAGCGCGTGCGCGGCTTCACGCCTGTCCAGGTGCCAACGGAGGCGGTGAGCGTGCAGGACGCGGTTGAAACGTATCTGTTCAATAGCCAGCTGCTCAGCCGCGTTGACGGCAGCATGATGCTGGTCCTGCCGCAGGAGTCCCGGGATCATCAGGGCGTATGGCGCTACCTGACCGAGCTGGTGAAGGCGGATAACCCGATTGACGAACTGCGCGTGTTTGACCTGCGTGAAAGCATGGCCAACGGCGGTGGTCCAGCCTGTTTACGTCTGCGCGTGGTCTTGACTCAGGACGAAATGCAGGCGGTTAATCCGGCGGTCATGATGAACGATACGCTCTTTACGCGCCTGAATGACTGGGTCGATCGCTACTATCGCGACCGTCTAACGCAGGCCGATCTGGTTGACCCGCAGCTTCTGCGCGAAGGTCGCGAGGCGCTGGACGCGTTGTCGACAATCCTGCAGCTGGGATCGGTTTATCCGTTCCAGCGCTAAAGGAGTGGGTATGGAAAATTTACTGGCGCTGACCCTGGCCGATGAAACGCCGGAACAGAAAGAGGGGGATGGCCCCTCATTTCGCTGGCGGTGGCTGGGGCGCGGGGTGCTTGAGCTGACGCCGACCGCAAAGAGCGATCTCTCGCTGCTGCTTTCAACGGGCATTCACGGGAATGAAACGGCGCCCGTTGAGATTGTCGATCTGCTGCTGCGCGCGCTGTATCGCAATGAAATTGCCCTGAAGTGCCGCGTGCTGGTGGTGCTCGGCAATCCCCCTGCGCTGGCGCAAAACAAACGGTATCTGGTGAGCGACATTAACCGCATGTTCGGC
The DNA here is from genome assembly GCF_049238285.1 of Enterobacter cloacae complex sp. IR53041. Classification (NCBI taxonomy): domain Bacteria; kingdom Pseudomonadati; phylum Pseudomonadota; class Gammaproteobacteria; order Enterobacterales; family Enterobacteriaceae; genus Enterobacter; species Enterobacter cloacae complex sp. IR53041. The sequence continues at coordinate 146,679 of NZ_JBMKHB010000002.1, forward strand.
GGGCGCTGGTCGCAGTTTCCGCAGAGTGACGAAACGGCGCGGGCAGCGTGGCTGGAGAACGTGGTGACCGCGTTCTTTGCCGCTGCGGGTCCCGTGCGCTGGCATCTGGATCTGCATACGGCCATCCGCGCGTCCTACCATGTCCGCTTCGGCGTTCTGCCGCAGCGCAATCAGCCGTGGGAGGAAGATTTCCTGAGCTGGCTGGGAGATGCCGGGCTGGAGGCGCTGGTGTTTCACCAGTCGCCGGGCGGAACCTTTACGCACTTCACCTGTGAGCACTTTGGTGCGTTGTCCTGTACGCTGGAGCTGGGGAAAGCGCTGCCGTTTGGGGAAAACGATCTCACCCGCTTTGCGCCAACGCATCTCGCCCTGCGGGCGCTGCTGGGCGGGTCGGCTCCCGAGTCTACGCATCAGACCGTTGAGCGGTACCGGGTCGTACAGCAGATCACGCGCCGCAGCGACGCCTTCCTGCTCCACATGGCCGCACACACCCTCAACTTCACCCCGTTCCGCAAAGGGGCGCTGCTGGCCGAGGATGGCGAGGAACGTTACGAGGTGCAGAAAACCACCGAGTATGTTTTATTCCCTAACCCAACCGTCGCGTTTGGCCTGCGTGCCGGGCTGATGCTGGAAAAAATATCCTGAACCTTTCCCCTCTCATCATCCGGGAGGGGAAGTTAAATACCTTTTCTTAGCAATTAAAGCGCGTGAACGTGTTTTGCAGAATATTCCTGGTGAATTGCTTTATTATTCACCTTCACTCCGTTATACTTTTGATAAATCGCTTTAAAATCATCGTATTCAATATTTTTGGTTGCAACTCTCCACGCTTTATCCTTATTTCCTCCACATTTGGCGAAAATTTGTTTTTTACACTTTCATTGTTTTACCGTTGCTCTGACTAATTGACGATAAACCCCGTAAAGTTAATCTCGTCAACACGGCATAGCGCCGAAGAATAACTGAAAGAAAGGAAATAAATTATGCGTAAGTTTACTGCACTGTTTGTTGCTTCTACCCTGGCTCTGGGCGCTACCAGCATGGCGTTCGCCGCAGATACTGCGACCACCACCGCTGCCGCGCCTGCTGAAGGCAAAATGATGATGCATCATAAAGGCCCGGGTATGCACAACGAGATGATGATGTTTAAGGATCTCAACCTGACGGATGCACAGAAACAGCAGATCCGCGATATCCGGAAAAGCGAACGCGACCAGATGAAACGTCCGCCGCTGGAAGAGCGTCGTGCCATGCATGACATCATCGCCAGCGACAGCTTCGACAAGGCGAAAGCCGAAGCGCAGATCGACAAAATGGCCGAGCAGCACAAAGCCCGCATGCTGGCTCACCTGGAAACCCAGAACAAGATCTACAACATTCTGACCCCGGAACAGAAAAAACAATTTAATGCGAATTTTGAGAAGCGTCTGACAGAACGTCCGGCGATGGAAGGTAAAATGCCAGCACCAACCGAATAATCGGTTCACTCTCTTAAGACCGCCGGGATCCTGTCCACAAAAGCGAAAACGCTGTGGACAGGACCGGCGGTTTTTCTTTCCTGCCCTCTTGTCTGCCGCCGCCAGCGCGGTATGCTCCTGTAGTCGCATCAGAGAATGTTTGTAGAGTCATGGCGTTAGAATTTTTATTAACGTTCCGCTAAGGCCTGCCCGCTCTGCTGCCGATACTGTGTTGTGAATACCTAACGATAACAAACAAGACAGCAACGATAGAAATATCCTTGCCCTGGCACGGGTTGTGCCATTCAGGAGTGGTGATGGAGTTCTTTGATATCCGTAAGATGCCGGTCAGCCTCTGGCGCAATGGTGCGGGTGAAACGCGTGAGATTTGTTGTTTCCCTCCCGCAACGCGCGATTTTCACTGGCGCGCCAGTATCGCAACTATCGCCAGCAACGGCGAATTTTCCTCTTTTCCCGGCGTCGATCGGGTAATTACCTTGCTGGAAGGCGGGGAGGTGACGCTGGATGCCGGTCAGGCGTTCTTCCATACCCTGAAGCACCATCAGCCCTACAGCTTTGCCGGCGACCTGCCGGTGAAAGCGCTGCTGTCCGATGGGCGGATGGCGATGGACTTCAACATCATGACCCGTCGCGACTGCTGCCGGGCGAAGGTGCGCGTGGCTGACCGTACCTTTACCACCTTTGGCACACGCGGGGGCGTGGTGTTTGTGTTAAGCGGGGCGTGGCAGCTGGGTGATAAATTGCTGACGGCCGATCAGGGCGCCAGCTGGGAGGAGGGTACCCATACGCTGCGTCTGCTGGAGGCTCAGGGTACCTTATTGTTCAGCGAAATCACGTGGCTGCCAGGCCATTGAGCTCAATGATTTCAAACTTACCGGCCAGGACAGGTTTACAGAGAATTTTGTAGCCATCGTGGTCAAATCCGGCGGGCGTGCGCAGCAGGGTTGCCGCGTCGTTGATATCGTCGACAGCGCCCAGCCAGAGCCAGTTATTGACGATGTGGTACTGGGTCATCGCGTCACCCACTTCTTTGAGCGCAACGGCGCTTTCCCAGGGCCAGCACTTCACGCTGATGGCCGCCAGACCGGCGAGGAGCCGGGCGTGGTGCGCCTCAACGCTCTCTTTCCCACAGCAGGCACCGGCACAGCGCTTCAGCGCGGATCGAAAACAGGCGCGTCCGCGCGTGGTCGCCTCAAGGCCCAAAAGGCTGTAGCAAAGCTGGAGTTCGTCCGCCAGCGTCTGCAGCGCCTGAAGTGCCGCACGTTTATTGGCGAACAGTCCATAGAGATTCGGGGCATGAGAAAAATCGACGTCCCGCGCGTAGACGACCTGCGGCTTGCCTTCGTTGATCTGCAGGGAGCAGAGCTGACGGTTGCGGCGCAGGCGCTTGTTGAACAGCGGCTGCTGCTCTTTAATCAAACGCGCCTCCAGCAACAGCGCACCCATTTCTCCCGCCGTCTGGAACCAGGTAATGCGTCGCGACTGGCGCAGCATGGCGGCCTCATCCGGAGTACGCAGATGGGATAACACCCGACTGCGAATGTTAACGCTCTTGCCGATGTAAAGCGGCAGCGTGTCGCTTTCACCGTGAAAGATATATACGCCCGGCTGTTTAGGCAGTGCCTCAAGCCAGGGGCGAAGGTGCTCGGGATATTCGTAGATAGCCGCCGCTTCAAACTCAAGACGCGGGGCGGATTGACGCCTGCTCACATACTGCTCCATATACTGTTCAGGCATACAGTGTAGCAGAGAGGGTTAGGTTAAAAAAGAGCCGGGTGGCGGCGACGCCTTACCCGGCCTACAAAACGGGGTTACCGTTTTGCGTTTATTTCCAGAAGTCGTCAAACACCGTTATCGGTGGGCGACGCTTGTGCTCGGTTTTCAGATACCAGCCTTCGATGATCTTCGCGGTACCCTCATCCAGCTTTTTGCCTTCCAGATAATCATCAATGTTGTCGTAGGTGACGCCAAGAGCCGCTTCATCCGGCAGGGAAGGGCGATCGTCCTCCAGATCGGCCGTCGGCGCTTTCTTATACAGATGCTCAGGACAGCCCAGCGCGGCAAGCAGCTGCTTGCCCTGACGCTTGTTCAGGCGGAAGATCGGGTTGATGTCGGTGCCGCCGTCGCCGTACTTGGTGAAGAAACCGGTGATCGCTTCTGCCGCATGGTCGGTGCCGACCACGACGCCTTTGGTCATCCCGGCAATGCTGTACTGCGCTTTCATGCGCTCGCGGGCTTTCTCGTTGCCGCGAACAAAATCGCTTAACTCAATGCCCGCTTCGCGAAGCGCCTGCTCGCTTGCCAGCACGGAGCCTTTAATATTGACGGTCAGCACGCGGTCAGGCTGAATGAAGGCGATTGCATCCTGGCAATCCTGCTCGTCCGCCTGTACGCCATATGGAAGACGCACGGCGATAAATTGCAGGGTTTCATCTCCCGTCTCCTGGCGCAGCTCTGAAATTGCCATCTGGCAGAGCTTACCGGTCAGCGTTGAATCCTGGCCGCCGCTGATGCCCAGCACCAGAGATTTCAGGAAAGAGTTCTTCTTTAAATACGCTTTTAAAAAATCCACGCTGCGGCGGATCTCTTCATTTGCATCTACCGCAGGCTTCGCGCCCAGCGCCTGGATAATCTCTTGTTGCAGAGTCATCACGCTCTCCATAAACAGAATGTGTTAACTGTTAAAACTAACCCTTTGGACGTAAAACGACAAGGATCACAGTTTCGAGTGCGCTAATTTACGCCGTTTTAGCAGGTTATCGTTGTTTTATTAGAATTTTCCGAAATTCGTCTGGCGTAACGCACAAAGTTGAACAATAGTACTTTTTATCCCATGCTTAGATAACACGCTGATAAACAAGAGGACGGAATATGAACAAGAACGTAGCAGGAATTCTTAGCGCAGCGGCGGTACTGACTATGCTGGCAGGGTGTACGGCTTACGATCGCACCAAGGATCAGTTTACGCAGCCCGTAGTAAAAGATGTCAAAAAAGGGATGACCCGTTCGCAGGTCGCTGCGATTGCCGGTAAACCTTCTTCCGAAGTCACCATGATTCATGCGAAAGGCACCTGCCAGACCTACATCCTGGGTCAACGTGATGGTAAGGCAGAAACCTACTTTGTCGCCCTGGATGATACCGGTCATGTGATCAACTCCGGCTATCAGACCTGTGCTGAATACGATACTGACCCGCAGGCACCTAAGGCGTAGTCACCCTGCTTGCCTGAGGATGTTAACAAACCGGCCCTGAGGCCGGTTTTTTTATGCATCGGAAAATCTTATTTCTTTTCGCGAATTATTTGCCCGAAATGTGAGGGTAGTCAACAAGCCAGGTCAATGAGAGACAATTTGAGTCTGTTCAGAATTATCCCCTGTCTGTACCATTGCGTATACTCACTCCAACGATAAACAACAGTACGCAAACTACCTGTCTGCCGGGACAGCGAGTCGAGTGAGAACGCGACGGCAGGTAGTCATACAAGAGGGAAATTACGATGGAAAAGAAACATATCTACCTGTTCTGCTCAGCGGGCATGTCAACCTCGCTTCTGGTGTCAAAGATGCGTGCGCAGGCTGAAAAGTATGAAGTCCCTGTGGTGATCGAAGCGTTCCCGGAAACGCTGGCGGGCGAAAAAGGTCAGACAGCCGATGTTGTTTTACTGGGACCGCAAATTGCCTATATGTTGCCCGAAATTCAACGACTGTTACCTAATAAACCGGTCGAAGTGATCGACTCGGGGCTGTACGGCAAGATTGATGGTTTAGGTGTTCTTAAAGCTGCTGTGGCAGCGATTAAAAAAGCTGCTAATTAATTTTTATTTTTCCCGTCAAAGAGTTATTTCACACACAATACGCCGTAACATGCGTTACGGCATTTAAGGGTATTTTCCTATGAGTAAAGTCATCGCTTCACTTGAAAAGGTACTCCTTCCTTTTGCTGTTAAAATAGGAAAGCAGCCTCACGTTAATGCCATCAAAAACGGCTTTATTAAATTAATGCCGTTGACGCTGGCCGGGGCCATGTTCGTTTTAATTAACAACGTTTTTCTGAGCTTTGGTGAAGGTTCCTTCTTTTATTCATTAGGAATTCGGTTAGACGCTTCCACAATTGAAACCCTTAATGGTTTTAAAGCCATCGGCGGCAACGTCTATAACGGTACGTTGGGGATTATGTCGCTGATGGCGCCTTTCTTTATTGGGATGGCGCTGGCAGAAGAGCGTAAGGTGGACCCACTGGCCGCCGGGTTATTATCCGTCGCCGCCTTTATGACAGTGACCCCGTACAGCGTCGGTGAAGCCTATGCTGTGGGCGCCAACTGGCTGGGTGGGGCTAACATCATCTCCGGTATTGTTATCGGCCTGGTGGTGGCAGAGATGTTCACCTTTATTATCCGTCGCAACTGGGTGATCCGCCTGCCGGATAGCGTACCGGCCTCCGTTTCCCGTTCATTTTCCGCGTTGATTCCAGGCTTCATTATTCTCTCTATTATGGGGATTATCGCCTGGGCGCTCTCTCACTGGGGCACGAACTTCCACCAGATCATCATGGACTCTATCTCTACGCCGCTGGCGTCTATGGGGGGCGTGGTCGGTTGGGCGTACGTGATTTTCACCTCTCTGCTGTGGTTCTTTGGCGTGCATGGTTCACTGGCACTGGCCGCGCTGGACAGCGGAATTATGACCCCGTGGGCACTGGAAAACGTTGCACTGTATCAGCAGTACGGCTCCGTTGACGCGGCGCTGGCAGCGGGTAAAACTTTCCATGTGTGGGCGAAGCCGATGCTTGACTCCTATATCTTCCTGGGCGGTACCGGGGCAACCTTGGGTCTGATCATCGCGGTCTTTATTGTCTCTCGTCGCGCAGACTACCGTCAGGTCGCGAAGCTGGCGCTGCCATCAGGCATCTTCCAGATTAACGAACCGATTCTGTTCGGTCTGCCAATCATCATGAACCCGGTCATGTTCATTCCGTTCATCCTGGTTCAGCCGCTGCTGGCCGCTATCACCCTGACGGCGTATTACATGGGCATCATTCCTCCGGTCACCAACATTGCACCGTGGACCATGCCAGCGGGTCTGGGTGCCTTCTTCAACACCAACGGCAGCGTCGCAGCCTTCCTGCTGGCGATATTTAACCTCGGGATTGCCACCCTGCTGTACATGCCGTTCGTGGCGATTGCGAACAAAGCCGCCACCATCATTGATGAAGAAGAGAGCGAAGAGGATATCGCCCTCTCACTGAAATTCTAAGATTGACGGCGCGGGGAAACCCGCGCCAGCCACAAGGAGCTTAAAGATGTTAGATTTGGATAATATTGTCGCAGACGAAGCCGTCGAGAACGATCTCGAAGAAGTGGTGATGGGGCTTATCATCAACTCCGGGCAGGCCCGCAGCCTGGCCTACGCCGCGCTGAAGCAGGCCAAGCAGGGGGATTTCGCCGCCGCGAAAACCATGATGGAACAGTCCCGCACGGCGCTGAACGAAGCGCACCTGGTGCAGACAAAGCTGATTGAAAGCGATCAGGGCGAAGGGAAGATGAAGGTCAGCCTGGTGCTGGTCCACGCGCAGGATCACCTGATGACCTCGATGCTGGCACGCGAGCTGGTGGCGGAGCTTATTGAGCTTCACGAGAAGATGCAGTAAGTCAGACTGAGCAGCAGGAGGTCAGCACGATGGAAATTAAAACCGCACTTGAACAGCAGCTGTTTAATGGCAAAAATTTTCACGTGGTTATCTACAACAAGACGGAGAGCGCCAGTGGTCTGCATCAGCATGACTACTACGAGTTCACGATTGTTCTGACCGGCCGCTACTACCAGGAGATCAACGGTAAGCGCGTTCTGCTTGAACGAGGGGATTTTGTCTTCCTGCCGATGGGGTCTTATCACCAGAGCTTTTACGAATTTGGTGCCACCCGCATTCTGAATGTGGGCGTCAGCAGACGTTTCTTCGAGAAGCACTATCTGCCGCTGGTGCCGTTCTGCTTTGTGGCCTCCCAGGTTTATCGCGTCAAAAACGAGTTCATGACCTGGATTGAAACGGTTATCGCCTCGCTTAACTTCCGCGACAATGAATTTGATGAGTTTATTGAAACGGTGACCTTCTACGTGATGAACCGGCTGCGCCATCATCGTGAAGAGCAGCAGGTGACGGATGATATTCCGCAATGGCTGCGCAGCACCGTTGAGCTGATGCACGATAAAAGCCAGTTCAGCGAAAATGCGCTGGAAAATATGGTCTCCCTGTCGGGCAAATCCCAGGAATATCTGACCCGCGCGACGCAGCGTTATTACCGTAAAACGCCCGTGCAAATTATTAATGAAATCCGCATTAATTTTGCTAAAAAACAGCTGGAAATTACCAACTATTCTGTTACCGATATTGCATACGAGTCAGGATACAGCAGCCCCAGCCTGTTTATTAAAACCTTTAAGAAATTGACGTCATTCACACCGAACAGTTACCGGAAAAATTTGACGGTAATTAATTAACTGTCGGCGGATTACCCGCCACGAATATTGCTTTAATGGCTTGCCCAAATAGCGGGAAGAGCACGCTATACCTTGCAGGCGATTAACCTGATACGCTAAGGGAGATATTATGCAGAAGAAATTAAAAGTCGTAACCATTGGTGGCGGCAGCAGCTATACCCCGGAATTACTCGAAGGTTTCCTGAAACGTTATCATGAATTACCGGTCAGCGAATTATGGCTGGTAGACGTTGAGGAAGGTCAGGAGAAGCTGAATATTATTTTCGACCTGTGCAAGCGCATGGTGGAAAAAGCGGGCGTGCCTCTGACCGTGCATAAAACCCTCGATCGTCGTCTGGCGCTGAAAGATGCGGATTTTGTCACCACCCAGCTGCGCGTCGGCCAGCTGAAGGCGCGTGAGCTGGACGAGCGTATTCCCCTGAGCCACGGGTATCTGGGGCAGGAGACCAACGGCGCGGGCGGCCTGTTTAAAGGCCTGCGCACCATCCCGGTCATTTTCGACATCGTCAAAGACGTGCAGGAGATCTGCCCGAACGCGTGGGTCATTAACTTCACCAACCCGGCCGGTATGGTGACCGAGGCGGTCTATCGTCATACGAACTTCAAGCGCTTTATCGGCGTCTGTAATATTCCGATCGGCATGAAGATGTTCATCCGCGACGTGCTGGCGCTGACCGACAACGACGATCTCTCCATCGATCTGTTCGGCCTGAACCACATGGTGTTTATTAAAGATGTCATCGTGAACGGAGAATCGCGCTTTGCCGAGCTTCTCGACGGCGTGGCCTCCGGTCGTCTGACGGCGGCATCGGTGAAAAACATCTTTGACCTGCCGTTCAGCGAAGGGCTGATCCGCTCGCTGAATCTGCTGCCTTGCTCGTACCTGCTTTACTACTTCAAGCAGAAAGAGATGCTGGCCATCGAAATGGGCGAGTATTATAAGGGCGGCGCGCGTGCGCAGATCGTTCAGAAGGTTGAGAAGCAACTGTTCGATTTGTATAAAGACCCGAACCTGAACGTCAAACCGAAAGAGCTGGAGCAGCGCGGCGGGGCCTACTACTCCGATGCGGCGTGCGAAGTGATCAACGCCATCTACAACGACAAGCAGGCTGAGCACTATGTTAACGTCCCGCATCACGGCCATGTCGACAATATTCCGGCTGACTGGGCCGTCGAAATGACCTGCATCCTGGGGCGCGAGGGGGCTAAACCGCATCCCCGTATCACCCACTTCGATGACAAGGTCATGGGGCTGATTCATACCATCAAAGGCTTTGAAGTGGCGGCAAGCAACGCGGCGCTGAGCGGGGAACTCAATGACGTGCTGCTGGCCCTGAACCTCAGCCCGCTGGTGCATTCTGACCGCGACGCGGAGCAGCTGGCCAGCGAGATGATCCTGGCGCATGAAAAATGGCTGCCGAACTTTGCCGCCACGATCGAGAAGCTGAAGTTCAAACAGCAATAAGAGGACGCACAATGGAAAACCTGCTGATCGTTAATGCTGATGATTTTGGTCTCTCGAAAGGTCAGAACTACGGCATTATTGAAGCCTGTCGCCGGGGGGTTGTGACCTCTACAACGGCCCTGGTTAACGCTGAGGCGGTTGAACACGCGGCGCAGCTGAGCCGCGAGGTGCCAGAGCTGGGCGTCGGCATGCATTTTGTGCTGACGCTCGGGATGCCGCTTTCGCCAATGCCGGGCCTGACGCGCGACGGCCAGCTGGGTAAATGGATTTGGGAACGGGCGGAGCAGGGTGCTCTGCCGCTCGAAGAGATTGCCCGCGAGCTGGAGTGCCAGTTCAACCGCTTCGTTGATGTGTTTGGTCAGGCGCCGACGCACATCGACAGCCATCACCACGTGCATATGATCCCGGCGATTTTCCCGCTTGTCGCCGGGTTTGCACAGCGCAAAGGCGTGGCGATGCGCGTGGATCGTGAGGTGCACGGATTGCCGGACTGCGCTGTTACATCCACTGAGGGGTTCAGCAGCGCGTTTTACGGAGAAGAGATCAGCGAAGCGCTGTTCCTGAAGGTGCTGGATGATTCCGCTGCCCGCGGTGAAACCTCGGTGGAAGTGATGGCGCATCCTGCCTTTGTCGATAACACCGTGCGTAAAAGTGCCTACTGTTGGCCGCGGCTGGCGGAGCTGGACGTGCTGACGTCGGCCTCGCTGAAATACGCGATTGCCGAGCGCGGGTACCGGTTGGGGACGTTCAGGGAGCTGTAAGAGTTGCCGGGTGGCGGCTTCGCCTTACCCGGCCTACGAACGACCTGCTAACTCTTGTAGGCCCGGTAAGGCGAAGCCGCCACCGGGCTTTTTTTACGCCGGAATCTGATCGACCTTGCTGCTTCGCGACCAGACGCGGTGCGCGGCGAGCAAATCAAACAGCTTCGTCATGAAGGCATCGTCAACGTTATCTCCCTCGACAATGCCGTCCTCACCCTGATCGGCCACCTTCAGCTGCGCTTTAAACTGTCGCGCATCGCCGGACAGCGCGATCGGTTTCAGGTGCTTATAGGCTTCCAGCAGATAATAGACGGCGTCGCCGTTGGTCAGCAGACTGGCAAGATCTCCGCCCGGCACAATCACCGCATCGACGGTGAGCGATGGCGCACCGGCAAAGGTCGCCGCGACCGGCAGCACAGAACCATCGTCGGCCGTCACTTCACCCATGCGGGAATAGAGCAGTTTGGCATGCACGCCCTGGGTTTTTAGCGCCTGCATGATCCCCAGCACGTCGCTGGCGCGAGTTTTGTCGTTCAGCAGAATGGCAACCACGCGGCCTTTAATCGAGCCGCCCGGCACCGCATACAGGCTCAGCGACGGATCTTTCTTCACGCCGTTAACCTCTTTCGGCGGAGCGAGGTTACGCTGCTCGTCGGTCAGCGTAATGCCCAGGTTGTCCGCGACGCTCTGGGCAAGCTGAACATCAATATGCGCCAGCTGATCGACCACGCGCTCGCGGATGTAGGTGCGCACCACTTTACTCAGCTCAAAGCTGAAGCCGCCGATGATGTGCTGTTGCTCAATCGGCGTCTGGCTGTTCCAGAACAGGCGAGGGTGGGCGTAATACTCGCCGAACGAGGGGCTGCGCTCGCGAATTTTATTGCCATCGATACGCTCCTGATAGGATTCAAATCCACCGCGTTTCGGTCCGGGAGGCGTTTCACGCGGCCAGTTATCGTTGATGGAGTTCGGCTCATAGTTCGCCGGGTTGGTATCAATATCCTGACGGTGCATCCCGTCGCGCTGGAAGTTGTGGTACGGGCAGGTTGGGCGGTTAATCGGAATTTCGTGGAAGTTCGGCCCGCCAAGACGGCTGATCTGCGTATCGGTATAGGAGAACAGGCGTCCCTGCAGGAGCGGATCGTTGGTGAAGTCCAGCCCCGGCACGATATGCCCCGGGTGGAACGCGGCCTGCTCGTTTTCGGCAAAGAAGTTATCCGGGTTGCGGTTGAGCACCATTTTACCCACCAGCTGCACCGGCACCAGCTCTTCCGGGATCAGCTTCGTCGGGTCCAGAAGGTCGAAATCGAACTTAAATTCGTCCTCTTCCGGTATGAGCTGCAGGCCAAGTTCGTATTCCGGGAAGTCGCCCGCTTCAATAGATTCCCACAGCTCGCGGCGATGGAAGTCCGGATCGCGCCCGGTCAGCTTCTGCGCCTCGTCCCACACCAGCGAGGCTTTACCCGCGACAGGCTTCCAGTGGAAGCGGACAAACGTGGCTTTCCCCTCGGCATTGATCAGACGGAAGGTATGGATACCAAACCCTTCCATGGTGCGGTAGCTGCGCGGAATGCCGCGGTCTGACATCGCCCACATCACGTTGTGTAAGGTTTCAGGCTGCAGGGAAACATAGTCCCAGAAGGTGTCGTGCGCACTTTGTCCCTGCGGTATGGCCCAGTGGGGCTCCGGTTTTACCGCATGGACAAAGTCAGGAAATTTATGCGCGTCCTGAATGAAAAACACCGGCGTGTTATTGCCGACCAGATCGAAAATCCCCTCTTCGGTATAAAACTTGGTGGCAAAGCCTCGGATATCCCGGACGGTGTCTGCCGAACCTGCGCCGCCCTGCACGGTGGAGAAACGCACAAATACCGGGGTAATTTTATCCGGGTCGGAGAGGAAGTCCGCTTTGGTGATCGCCTTCAGGCTCTTGTAGGGCTGAAAGTAGCCGTGCGCAGCGGAACCGCGTGCGTGGACGATGCGTTCCGGTATCCGCTCGTGGTCAAAATGGGTGATTTTTTCCCGCAGAATGAAGTCTTCCAGCAGGGTTGGCCCGCGCGAGCCTGCGCGAAGTGAGTTCTGATCGTCAGCAATGCGCACGCCCTGATTGGTGGTGAGCGCAAAACCTTCGCCGCCTTTACGGTGTGGCTCAAGCGATTTCAGCTTATCGTTTCCCGTATCCGGGGATTTCATGCTTCCCGGTGCGGTAGGCTGTTCGCCTGGTGCGGAAGGGCCCGGGGAGGGGCGGTGAGAGCCGTCTGCAGGGGCGAGAGAGTCCATGCCCGGTTGAGATTCTTCAGTGCCATGAATCGGTGATTGATGTGTTTTATCTTTGTTCGACATTGCACGCTTCTCCTTTATCCATTGCTAAAAACCCTATTAAGGATAGAACAATGTCGTGAGATGGCTCGCGAACTAAGAGTTTTCACATGCCATCATTAACGAAAGGAGCCATCTCACCCACTCGGAGCGCGACGGAAGGCAGCAGGATCGGCTATCATAGAATTTTCCTGCTTCAAGAATTTGCTTTAGTGAATCCGTTGCTTATGAAACCTCTTCGTCAACAAAACCGCCAGGTTATTAGCTATGTGCCCCGCGTTGAGCCCGCGCCGCCAGACCATGCCCTGAAAGTGGAGGGTTTTCGCGATGTGTGGCAGTTACGGGGGAAATACGTGGCCTTTGTGCTGATCGGCGAACATTTCCGTCGCTCTCCCACCTTTACGGTGCCGGAGTCCGCACAGCGGTGGGCGATACAGATCCGCCAGGATGAAGAGGTTGAAGAATAACAGCCATAAAAAAACCGCCTGTTGGCGGTTTTTTTATATCTACAGCGATTAACGATGCGCCAGTTCGGCGTCGTCTTCACTTTCCAGAATCGCTTTGTCGGTCTGCTTCAGCCACTGGCTGGTCAGCGTACCGGCGGTCATGGAGCCGCTGACGTTCAGCGCGGTACGGCCCATGTCGATCAGCGGCTCAACGGAGATCAGCAGGGCAACCAGCGTCACGGGCAGGCCCAGCGCAGGCAGCACAATCAGCGCGGCGAAGGTTGCACCGCCGCCAACGCCCGCAACGCCTGCGGAGCTTACGGTGACAATCCCGACCAGCGTGGCGATCCAGACTGGATCCAGCGGGTTGATGCCGAGTGTAGGAGCAACCATTACCGCCAGCATCGCCGGGTACAGACCCGCACAGCCGTTCTGACCAATGGTGGCACCAAAGGAGGCAGAGAAGCTGGCGATGGATTCAGGCACGCCCAGACGACGAGTCTGAGCTTCAACGTTCAGCGGAATAGACGCGGCGCTGGAACGGCTGGTGAAGGCAAAGGTCAGTACCGGCCAGACCTTACGGAAGTATTTCAGCGGGCTGACGCCGTTCACGCCCAGCAGGATGCCGTGTACCACGAACATAATGCCAAGGCCCAGGTAAGAGGCGACAACGAAGCTGCCCAGCTTAATGATGTCCTGCAGGTTAGAGCCGGCAACCACTTTGGTCATCAGCGCCAGCACGCCGTAAGGGGTGAGCTGCATGACCAGACGAACCAGCTTCATCACCCAGCTTTGCAGGGTATCAATCGCGGTCAGCACGCGTTCGCCTTTTGGCGCATCGTCTTTCAGCAGCTTCAGCGCCGCCACGCCCAGGAACGCGGCGAAAATAACCACGCTGATGATGGAGGTTGGGCTCGCACCGGTCAGGTCAGCAAACGGGTTCTTCGGAATGAAGGAGAGCACCATCTGCGGCACGGTCAGGTCAGCTACTTTACCCACATAGTTGGTCTGAATTGCGGTCAGACGTGCCGTTTCAGCGGTCCCCTGAACCAGACCTTCTGCGGTCAGGCCAAACAGGTTAGTGACCAGCACACCCACCAGCGCGGCAATCATCGTGGTGAACAGTAGCGTACCAATGGTCAGGAAACTGATTTTTCCCAACTGGGTCGCGTTATGCAGGCGGGCAACGGCGCTCAGAATAGAGGCGAATACCAGCGGCATAACGATCATCTGCAGCAGCTGAACATAGCCGTTACCGACAATGTTGAACCACTGAATGGAATCTTTCAGTACTGGATTATCGGAGCCATAAATAGCCTGTAATGCCAGACCAAATACGACACCCATGGCCAGACCAACCAGCACCTTTTTCGCCAGGCTCCACTGTTTATGGCGCGCCTGCGCGAGAAGCAATAGCAATACAACGAACACAACGACGTTCGCGATGAGTGGAAAATTCATCCCCGTTCTCCTGATTTATTATCGGGTCGGTTTTTACCGATCCTGTTGGCGGAAGGTTAGCAGAAGTGTGATGTCGCGCTTATATCCAAATGGAATGGGTTATGACAAATGGGATAGTTTTGTTGGTTTACTGTTCAATCTGGTGATGAATAAAGCGATTGAACTGAAATTGTAGCGAATTAATCATCTGGGAAGACCAGCGGACTGCACTGTTTTCGGGCAACGTTTGCGGCATCCAGACGGCGTAAGCAAACAGCGCCATGCACAAGACGCGCTCAAGCTGGTTCCCTTTCTGCGGTGCCAGGATAGGAAAACGGAAGCGCCAGCGGCAGGGCCACAGCAGCGGTACGCCCGCAGGCGTCAGCATATCGGCCAGAATATGGCTCAGATAGCCCAGCACCATCCCCTGAATGGCATCGGCGGGGACGATCCAGCTTTCGGGCACTTTTAAATAGAAAAGCGTCAGCAGGCCAAACACGGCCAGCAGGCTGTGCGTAAACCCCCGGTGGCCGAACGCGCGGGCGATGGGTTTTGACACCCACTTCAGGCGCTGACCGAGGAAGGACTTGGGATGGTCAATGTCGGGCAGCAGACAGGTCAATACGGCGGAAGGGACGATATGCCACCAGTCCCCCTGCGCCAGCACGGGGGTGAGTTCAGCGTTTTTGGCAAATACTGCGCACGCGATAGAAAAAAGCAGGTGGCCTTCCGCCGTCATGATAAAACCCATAAAACTGTCAATTCATACAGTATAGGGTTTTTATACAGTAGGCGGAAGAGGTGACGGTGTAACTGTTTGTCACAAACTGCAGGAGGGTCTTAACCGCCCCGGAGGTGATGCGCCGTGAGTTCTGCCAGTGAAATCAGCTTCACATCGGCAAGGGCAAACCGGGGATCGTGGCGGCCTTCTTCCGCAGGCACCACAATGGAGCGCATCCGCGCGGCTTTAGACGCTATCATGCCGTTAACGGAATCTTCCAGCGCAACGCAGTTGAGGGGATCCGCGCCGAGCTTAGCGGCACAGTCGAGATAGACCTGCGGGTGCGGCTTGCTGTAAGGCAATTTCTCAGCGGACGCCAGCGCGTCGAAACTGTCGCGCAGTTCAAACATGATGAGCACTTTTTCCAGCATATGCAGCGGTGACGCCGAGGCCAGGCCGACCTTCAGTCCCTGGGCTTTACACAGCGCGACGGCCTCACGTACGCCGGGCAGCAGCGGCTTGCTCTCTTCTACCAGCGAAATGGCGCGGCTGATAATGCGCGCGGTCACTTCATCACGACCCGGTCCAGCCCACGGCTGTTGGGCAAACCACAGGTCAACCACCATATCGATGCGCAGGCCCAGCGTATCGGGAAGTTCATTACGGCGGCTGATGTCCACGCCCAGGCTGGCCATGACCTCCAGTTCGGCGCGATCCCACAACGGTTCGGAATCGATCAGTAATCCATCCATGTCAAAAATTGCGGCAAGAATTTGGCGCGGTGTCGACATCACAACGTCTCCTTATCCAGGGTGTTCGACAGACGATAAGTGCTAAGCACACTCTGCAATTTAGCATATTGCTTTTAAAGAGCGGGCGAAATTGATGACCAGCAGGTAGACTTAGGCACAAATAACGCGTCTTTATGAAGAGGAACTGATGACGTATCAACAAGCTGGACGCATTGCGGTCTTAAAACGTATTGCTGGCTGGGTGATTTTTATTCCTGCCGTCATTTCTACGCTGATTTCTGTACTCAAATTTATGTACGATCACAGCGAAAAACAGCCGGGTATCAATGCGGTTATGCTTGATTTTGCGCATGTGATGATTGAGATGATGCGTTTTAATACGCCATTCTTGAATGTCTTCTGGTTTAACTCACCGACCCCGGATTTTCAGCATCAGCTGAATATCGGCTTTTGGGTGATCTACGCCCTGATCTTTGTTGCGCTGGCGCTGCAGGCCTCTGGCGCGCGAATGAGCCGTCAGACGCGCTTCTTACGCGAGGGCGTCGAGGACCAGCTCATTCTGGAGCAGGCCAAAGGCCCGGAAGGCATGAGCCGGGAGCAGATTGAATCCCGCATTGTTGTGCCGCGCCACACCATTTTCCTGCAAATTTTCCCGCTCTATATCCTTCCCGTGATTATCATTGTGGCAGGATACTTCTTCTTCTCACTGCTCGGTTTTCTGTAACCGATACGGGTGGCGGCAAAGCCACCCGTCCGCGTCTCAGGCGGCAAGCATGCGCTCAAGCGCCCGCTGGGCGTTAACCAGGTGTTCCCCACCAAAAAGTATGGCGCGGTTCATCAGCGTATAAAGCTGATACACCGGTTGACGATCGAGGAAGCCGGGCGGCAGGGGAGAAACCGACTGATATCCGTCGTATATTTGCGGCGGTTGTTCAGGATGCAGCGGCAGCATGGCAAGATCGCACTCACGGTCGCCCCAGTAGCAGGCCGGGTCGAAGATATAGGGGCCGTTGGGCCCCAGCGCGCAGTTATCGGACCACAAATCACCGTGGAGCAGAGACGCCTGAGGCTGGTGGGAGGCCAGACGCTGCTGCACGTGTTCGACGATGGCATCAATATTGCCAAATTCCAGCCCTTTCTCGGCGGCAAGCTCTAACTGCCAGCCAATGCGCTGCTCGGCAAAAAACGTCGACCAGCGGCGCTGCCAGGCATTGGGCTGTGGCGTGGTGGAGAGATCGTTGTCAAAATCAAGGCCAAACTGCGGCTGGTCGCTCCACTGATGGAGGCGCGCTAGCTGCTGGCCAAGAATGAAAGCGTTATGGGCATCCAGCGGACGGGCGGGGAGATATTCCATGACCAGAAAACTGTAATCGCGGTCGCTACCGACGGCCAGAACCTGCGGGACCGTCACCGTTTTACTGCGCGACAACAGCTCCAGCTGATCGGCTTCGGCGGTAAATATCGGAAGCAGCTCGCGTTCATCGCATTTTACGAAGAGATCGCGCCCTGCGTAGCGTAAATGCCACGCGGCGTGGATCTCTCCGCCTGGCAGTTCGTTACGCAGTTCAATTTCACCTTCACCCAGCTGCTCACTTAAAAGATGACTGATAGCCTGCCACATGTTGACTCTCCCATGTTGTCTGCCAGATCATAAAGTTAGCGCATTATTGCGGTAAAAAAATACGAACTAACGCACACCTGAGCGGTTTAATTTCATACAGGGCACTTATTGTTCTTTTTTCTGCCAGCTTTCCCAGGTGTCGACGTCAATTTCGGCTGGCTTGTCGGTCACACTTTCCACCAGGCTGGCGGCCAGCGCATGGACCTCTTCTTTATTCAGGGCACCGATCAGACCAAATGCCAGGGTGCCTAAATCATGAATATTGCCTTCGTCATCCGTCAGGGTGAGGAGAAAATTAGCCCGGGTAAAGGCATTGTTGAGCTCATTTAGCTCGGTAAGCGATGCCTCATGAAGGTTGACGGTTACGACATAACGAGTGATGTCACCACTGCTCATAATTCACCTCATTGTTATCATGGAAGTTTTCTTAGCATAGTCGATAGTTTGCGTTTGGCGACTCGGGGATGACGTTCCCCTTCATGCAGATGAAGGGGAACAGACGTTAATTTCGGGACAGGTAATCGACGATTTTTTGCGTATCGGCCAGCGAACAGAGGCGCGTGCCCTGGTTGATGGTGGCGGCGCTACCCGCCGCCACGCCGTAGCGCGTCATCTCCAGCAGTGACGCACCCTGCGCAAGTTTAAGCGTCATCGCACCCACCATGCTGTCACCCGCGCCAACCGTGCTCTGGCTCTTCATCGGCGGTGGA
Organism: Enterobacter cloacae complex sp. IR53041; assembly: GCF_049238285.1. Taxonomy (NCBI): domain Bacteria; kingdom Pseudomonadati; phylum Pseudomonadota; class Gammaproteobacteria; order Enterobacterales; family Enterobacteriaceae; genus Enterobacter; species Enterobacter cloacae complex sp. IR53041. Next base: position 164,887 of record NZ_JBMKHB010000002.1, read on the forward strand.
ACAACCTGAACGGACGACGTTTCATCGACGGCCAGTGCCCCCTGCGGACCGAGGGAAACCACCACGCGTCGCGCTTTGCCGCTGCGTACCAGCTCCTGCGCGGCGGTGCGCACATCGTCAGGCTGCGTCAAGTCTCGGTTGACCAGCGCGCTTAACTCTTTCTGGTTGGGTTTGACCAGCTCAAGATTGCCCGGCACTAAGGCCGCTTGCAGGGCCTCGCCGCTGCTGTCGACGATGCAGCGAATACCGCGTTGCTGCGCCGCCTGAATCAGCGCGGTTAATTTTTCCGTACTTACGCCGGGCGGCAGGCTGCCGCTGACCACCAGCAGCGCGCCGCTTTCTATCGTCAGCACTTTCTCTTCAAGCTGACGAAACTCGTCATCGGTGAGTTTCGCGCCCGGCATGACAAACCGGTACTGCTCGCCGCTGGATTCCACGTGGACATGCAGGTTTTGCCGCGTCCAGTCTTTCGCCTCGACGGTCTCTACGGCCACCTGTTCATCTGCCAGCAGGGAGACCAGGTGTTCACCGGTAGCACCGCCTGCGGGGAAAATGGCCGTGGCTTTGCCGCCGAGGTGGGTAATGGCGCGCGCCACGTTGATACCGCCACCGCCGGGCTCAAAGACCGGGGCGCTACAGCGCAATTTACCTTCCGGATAAATCTGCGGCGTCAGGGTGGCGGAATCAAGGGAAGGGGAGAGCGTCAGGGTGTAGATAGGAACCATCATTACCTCCTTTTAGCATGGGTTCCTTTTAGTCTGGCACCATTTGTCAGGAAGGCAATGTAAATAACAGTATGATTTTAAATATGAATAGTGAATAAAAGTGAGGCCGGAGACATATAAAATAAAACGCTTTTTGGGATCGTTCTTATTCAAAAAATGAAATAAGAAAACATTGCTATGTTATTTGCGGCTTTTTATAATTTGTTACCTTTCTCTGGACGCCTTGTCATTGATCCTCAAGAAAGATTCCGGGACCGTGTGGTCTCTTTTTTTGTTGTACGGACTCCTTAATAAAATGAAGCTTTTAAAGACAGTGCCCGCTGCACTGATGCTGGCGGGTGGCGTGTTTGCGGCTATGAACGCGACCGCCGATGATTCCGTTTTTACTGTCATGGACGATCCCTCCACCGCGAAAAAACCGTTTGAAGGTAACCTGAACGCGGGGTACCTGGCACAATCCGGTAACACCAAAAGCTCTTCTCTGACGGCGGACAGTACGCTTACCTGGTACGGTAATACCACCGCCTGGTCTCTGTGGGGTAATGCCAGCAATACGTCCGCTAATGACGAACGCTCTTCCGAGAAATATGCGGTAGGCGGACGTAGCCGTTACAACATGACCGACTATGACTACCTGTTTGGTCAGGCAAGCTGGTTAACCGACCGTTACAACGGTTATCGCCAGCGTGACGTGTTCACGGCGGGTTATGGTCGTCAGTTCCTGAACGGTCCGGTACACAGCCTCCGTTTTGAATTCGGTCCAGGTGTGCGTTATGACGAGTACACCAATGGCGATACCAAAACCCAACCGCTCGGTTACGCTTCTGGTACCTATGCCTGGCAGATGACTGATAACACCAAATTTACACAGGGTGTTTCTGTATTTGGTGCCGACGACACGACGCTGAACTCTGAGACGGCGCTCAACGTGGCCATCAACGAACACTTTGGTCTGAAAGTCGCCTACAACGTGACCTGGAACTCTTCACCACCAGAGTCTGCACCGGATCATACCGACCGCAGAACCACGGTTTCACTGGGTTATAGAATGTAATGAAGACGGGCCGATGATCATGTCGGCCCGTTTATTCTCTCTGATCTTGTGACGTCCCTTCTGATGAGCTGTACTCGCCCCTAACCCCAAATCATCGCCGCCCAACGGAGTAACAGCATTGCGCCGCAGATGGCAATCAGCACCAGCACCATTTTCCAGTGTTTTACGGCAAATCGTTTTGTTGGCATAACCTAATCCTTGTTCGTTGATATCCACAGTCTACCAAACAGGGCCTGAATATGCCCCTTCGCAGGAACGATTGGGTTATGCCAGCGTAGGGGGCGGTTCAGAACCAGTGGAATCGTTCGGCGAGAATCAACAATAAACCTGTGGCGGAAAGGATGTTCAATATCACAACCGTTCTACTGGATACGTTCATGGTATGCACCTTTGGGTTTAAAGACCTGTTCAAGAGTAGCCCTGCATTTCTAAATTGCGAGCGCCGGGAATATGCAACCTGCAAATTCATGCGAAAGTGCCAGCACATCAATCTGCCAGCAGAGGGTGCAATCTCCCTTTTGTTAGTGTTAACATTGCAAGGCTTGCCGTATATCCGGCGTTGTCTGATTTTCCGGCAGGTGAATGATGACGAACCAATTTGACGATTGTTGGTCAGATGGTGTCGTAATCTATTGTCAAATCACGATTATTTTCTTTGTATATGCTCTTATGTGTGGGGCATCACTGCAAATAAGGATATAAAATGCCTGTAATTACTCTTCCTGATGGCAGCCAACGCCATTTCGACCGCGCTGTTAGCCCAATGGATGTTGCCCTGGACATCGGTCCTGGTCTCGCGAAAGCGACCATCGCCGGCCGTGTCAACGGTGAGCTGGTGGATGCCTCCGATCTGATCGAAAACGATGCGACACTGGCCATCATCACCGCAAAAGATGAAGAAGGTCTGGAGATCATTCGTCACTCCTGCGCGCACCTGTTGGGCCATGCCATCAAACAGCTGTGGCCAAACACCAAAATGGCGATCGGTCCGGTTATCGATAATGGTTTCTACTACGATGTTGACCTTGACCATACCCTGACTCAGGAAGATATCGACGCGCTCGAAAAACGTATGCACGAGCTCGCCGAAACGAACTATGACGTCATCAAGAAGAAAGTCAGCTGGCACGAAGCGCGTGAAACCTTCGTGAAGCGCGGCGAGAGCTATAAAGTCTCGATTCTTGACGAAAACATTTCGCATGATGACAAGCCTGGCTTGTACCATCACGAAGAATACGTCGACATGTGCCGTGGACCGCACGTGCCGAACATGCGCTTCTGTCATCACTTTAAGCTGATGAAGATCGCAGGCGCCTACTGGCGCGGCGACAGCAACAACAAGATGTTGCAGCGTATCTATGGTACCGCATGGGCCGATAAAAAAGCCCTGAACGCTTACCTGCTGCGTCTGGAAGAGGCGGCGAAGCGTGACCACCGTAAAATCGGCAAGCAGCTTGACCTGTACCACATGCAGGAAGAAGCGCCGGGTATGGTGTTCTGGCATAACGACGGCTGGACCATCTTCCGTGAACTGGAAACCTTCGTACGCTCCAAGCTGAAAGAGTACCAGTATCAGGAAGTGAAAGGCCCGTTCATGATGGACCGTGTGCTGTGGGAAAAAACCGGCCACTGGGACAACTACAAGGATGCGATGTTCACCACCTCGTCTGAGAACCGTGAATACTGCATCAAGCCAATGAACTGCCCGGGCCACGTTCAGATCTTCAACCAGGGTCTGAAATCCTACCGTGACCTGCCGCTGCGTATGGCGGAGTTCGGTAGCTGCCACCGTAACGAGCCATCAGGTGCGCTGCACGGTCTGATGCGCGTGCGTGGCTTTACGCAGGATGATGCGCATATCTTCTGTACCGAAGATCAGGTCCGTGACGAAGTTAACGCCTGTATTCGTATGGTCTACGATATGTACAGCACTTTTGGCTTCGAGAAGATCGTGGTCAAACTCTCAACGCGTCCGGAAAAACGTATCGGTAGCGATGAGACCTGGGATCGCGCAGAAGCGGATCTCGCCGTGGCGCTGGAAGAGAACGGCATTCCGTTCGAATACCAGCTGGGCGAGGGCGCATTCTACGGTCCGAAAATTGAATTTACCCTGTATGACTGCCTCGATCGCGCATGGCAGTGCGGTACTGTACAGCTGGACTTCTCCCTGCCGCAGCGTTTAAGCGCCTCTTATGTTGGCGAAGACAACGAGCGTCAGGTGCCGGTAATGATTCACCGCGCCATTCTCGGTTCTCTGGAACGCTTCATCGGCATCCTGACCGAAGAGTTCGCCGGCTTCTTCCCAACCTGGCTTGCGCCGGTGCAGGTGGTGGTGATGAACATTACCGATTCTCAGGCAGATTACGTTAAAGAATTGACGCAGAAACTACAAAATGCGGGCATTCGCGTAAAAGCAGACTTGAGAAATGAGAAGATTGGCTTTAAAATCCGCGAGCACACTTTACGTCGTGTCCCGTATATGTTGGTCTGTGGTGATAAAGAGGTGGAAGCAGGCAAAGTTGCCGTTCGCACCCGCCGTGGTAAAGACCTGGGCAGCCTGGACGTAAGTGAAGTGATTGAGAAGCTGCAACAAGAGATTCGCAGCCGCAGTCTTCAACAACTGGAGGAATAAGGTATTAAAGGCGGAAAACGAGTTCAAACGGCACGTCCGAATCGTATCAATGGCGAGATTCGCGCCCAGGAAGTTCGCTTAACAGGTCTGGAAGGCGAGCAGCTGGGGATTGTGAGTCTGAGAGAAGCAATCGAAAAGGCTGAAGAAGCTGGAGTAGATTTAGTTGAAATCAGCCCTAACGCCGAACCGCCAGTTTGTCGTATCATGGACTACGGCAAGTTCCTTTATGAAAAGAGTAAGTCTTCTAAGGAACAGAAGAAGAAGCAAAAAGTTATCCAGGTTAAGGAAATCAAATTCCGTCCTGGTACCGACGATGGCGATTATCAGGTAAAACTCCGCAGCCTGATTCGCTTTCTGGAAGATGGCGATAAGGCCAAGATCACACTGCGTTTCCGCGGTCGTGAGATGGCCCACCAACAGATTGGTATGGAAGTGCTTAACCGCGTCCGTGACGATCTGAGTGAACTGGCAGTAGTCGAATCCTTCCCTACGAAGATCGAAGGCCGCCAGATGATCATGGTGCTCGCTCCTAAGAAGAAACAGTAAGGCCTTCAAGCAGCAAAATCTGTGGAGCCTTCGGGTTTCATAGGTTTTGTTCGCCTATGTTTCGTTTATTTAACAATGCGAAGTGGAAGTTATTAAAATGCCAAAAATTAAGACCGTACGCGGTGCTGCTAAGCGCTTCAAAAAAACCGGTAAAGGTGGTTTTAAGCACAAGCACGCTAACCTGCGTCACATTCTGACTAAGAAAGCTACCAAGCGTAAACGTCACCTGCGTCCAAAAGCCATGGTTTCTAAAGGCGATCTGGGCCTGGTCATCGCGTGCCTGCCGTACGCATAAGTCGTTTCGTTTAACTTTTTTAACTTAGAATAGATACAGGAGAGCACACATGGCTCGCGTAAAACGTGGTGTAATTGCACGTGCACGTCACAAGAAAATTTTGAAACAAGCTAAAGGCTACTACGGTGCGCGTTCACGCGTATACCGCGTTGCCTTCCAGGCTGTTATCAAAGCAGGTCAGTACGCTTACCGTGACCGTCGTCAGCGTAAGCGTCAGTTCCGTCAACTGTGGATTGCGCGTATCAACGCAGCAGCACGTCAGAACGGTATTTCTTACAGCAAATTCATCAACGGCCTGAAAAAAGCCTCTGTTGAAATCGACCGTAAGATCCTGGCTGACATCGCAGTATTCGACAAAGTAGCGTTCACCGCTCTGGTCGAAAAAGCGAAAGCAGCACTGGCATAAGCCAGTTGAGAGAGGGGGCCTGGCTCCCTCTTTTCATATAACCCTGTAAGAAGATTGACATTTACCCGTGCAGGCTTTTCAATAAGGTCTCAACGGTTTTTACCCAACAAGGTAACGCAAGCATGAATGCTGCTATTTTCCGCTTCTTCTTTTACTTTAGCACCTGACTTCAGGAGGCTAGCGCGTGAAAGATGAAACGAAAAACAGCGCCAGATAAGCCTCCCGATGGAGGCTTTTTTTGTGCCTGAATTTGAGAGAATAACTCCACCAAATCGGTGTCTGCACCGACATAATGAGGAAAATCATGTCACATCTCGCAGAGCTGGTTGCCAGTGCAACAGCCGCCATTAATCAGGCCTCAGATGTTGCCGCGTTAGACAATGTCCGCGTCGAATATCTTGGGAAGAAAGGGCACCTGACCCTTCAAATGACAACCCTGCGTGAGCTGCCGCCAGAAGAGCGCCCGGCAGCGGGGGCGGTGATTAACGAAGCCAAAGAGCAGGTACAGCAGGCGCTGAACGCACGCAAAGCCGAGCTGGAAAGCGCGGTGCTGAATGCGCGTCTGGCCGCAGAGACGATCGACGTTTCTCTGCCGGGTCGCCGCATCGAGAACGGCGGTCTGCACCCGGTTACCCGCACCATCGATCGCATTGAAAGTTTCTTCGGTGAGCTCGGCTTTACCGTGGCGACTGGCCCGGAAATTGAAGATGATTACCACAACTTCGATGCTCTGAACATTCCTGGCCATCATCCGGCACGCGCTGACCACGACACTTTCTGGTTCGACGCGACGCGTCTGCTGCGTACCCAGACCTCTGGCGTTCAGATCCGTACCATGAAGGATCAGGCGCCGCCAATCCGTATTATCGCGCCGGGCCGCGTCTATCGTAACGACTACGATCAGACCCACACCCCAATGTTCCACCAGATGGAAGGTCTGATTGTTGATAAAAACATCAGCTTCACCAACCTGAAAGGCACGCTGCACGATTTCCTGAACAACTTCTTTGAGGAAGATCTGCAGGTTCGTTTCCGTCCGTCCTACTTCCCGTTCACCGAACCGTCTGCGGAAGTTGACGTGATGGGCAAAAACGGCAAATGGCTGGAAGTGCTGGGCTGCGGCATGGTGCATCCAAACGTCCTGCGCAACGTGGGTATCGATCCGGAAGTTTACTCCGGCTTCGCCTTCGGTATGGGCATGGAGCGTCTGACCATGCTGCGCTATGGCGTCACCGACTTACGTGCATTCTTCGAAAACGATCTGCGTTTCCTCAAACAGTTTAAATAAGGGCAGGACAGAACAATGAAATTCAGTGAACTGTGGTTACGCGAGTGGGTGAACACCACGCTGGACAGCGACGCGCTTTCTAATCAGATTACCATGGCGGGTCTGGAAGTGGACGGCGTTGAGCCGGTTTCAGGGGCATTCAACGGCGTGGTCGTCGGCGAAGTGGTAGAGTGCGGCCAGCACCCTAACGCGGACAAACTGCGCGTAACAAAAGTAAACGTAGGCGGTGACCGTCTGCTGGATATCGTCTGCGGTGCGCCAAACTGCCGCCAGGGGCTGAAAGTGGCCGTGGCGACCGTCGGTGCGGTACTGCCGGGCGATTTCAAAATCAAAGCGGCTAAGCTGCGCGGCGAGCCGTCTGAAGGCATGCTGTGTTCCTTCTCCGAGCTGGGTATTTCCGACGATCACAACGGCATCATTGAGCTGCCGCTGGATGCGCCAATCGGCACCGACATCCGCGAATACCTGAAGCTTGATGACAACACCATCGAAATCAGCGTCACGCCAAACCGTGCTGACTGCTTAGGGATCATCGGCGTGGCGCGCGACGTTGCCGTGCTGAACCAGACCGAGCTGAACGCACCGGAGATCGTCCCGGTTGAAGCGACCATCAGTGACGTGCTGCCTATCCAGGTTGACGCTGCGGATGCCTGCCCGCGCTATCTCGGTCGCGTGGTGAAAGGCATCAACGTGAAAGCGCCAACCCCGCTGTGGATGAAAGAGAAGCTGCGCCGCTGCGGTATCCGCTCTATCGACGCCGTGGTTGACGTGACTAACTACGTTCTGCTGGAACTGGGCCAGCCAATGCACGCCTTCGATAAAGATCGTATCGAAGGCGGTATTGTGGTGCGCATGGCGAAAGAGGGCGAAACCCTGGTTCTTCTGGACGGCACCGAAGCGAAACTGAACGCCGACACCCTGGTGATTGCTGACCACAGCAAAGCGCTGGCAATGGGCGGTATCTTCGGAGGCGAGCATTCGGGCGTCAACGACGAAACGCAAAACGTTCTGCTGGAGTGCGCGTTCTTCAGCCCGCTTTCCATCACCGGTCGCGCACGCCGTCACGGCCTGCACACCGATGCGTCCCACCGCTACGAGCGCGGCGTGGATCCTGCGCTGCAATACAAAGCGATGGAGCGTGCGACTCGCCTGCTGATCGACATCTGCGGCGGCGAAGCGGGCCCGGTTATCGACGTCACCAACGAAGCCACGCTGCCGAAGCGTGCGACCATCACCCTGCGTCGCAGTAAGCTGGATCGCCTGATTGGGCACCACGTTGCCGACGCGCAGGTGACCGATATTCTGAAGCGTCTGGGTTGCGACGTAACCGAAGGTCAGGACGAGTGGAAAGCCGTTGCGCCGTCATGGCGTTTCGACATGGAAATTGAAGAAGATCTGGTGGAAGAAGTGGCCCGTGTTTATGGCTACAACAACATCCCTGACGAGCCTGTGCAGGCAGGTCTGGTGATGGGCACCCACCGTGAAGCCGACCTGTCCCTGAAGCGTGTGAAAACCATGCTGAACGACAAAGGCTATCAGGAAGTGATCACCTACAGCTTTGTTGATCCAAAGCTGCAGCAGCTGATCCACCCGGGTCAGGAAGCGCTGATCCTGCCAAGCCCAATTTCCAGCGAAATGTCCGCGATGCGTCTGTCCCTGTGGACGGGCCTGCTGGGCACTATCGTTTACAACCAGAACCGCCAGCAAAACCGCGTGCGAATTTTCGAAAGCGGTTTGCGCTTTGTACCGGATAATCAGGCAAATTTAGGCATCCGTCAGGATCTCATGCTGGCTGGCGCCATCAGCGGTAACCGTTATGAAGAGCACTGGGACCTGGCAAAAGGCACGGTTGATTTCTACGATATGAAGGGCGATCTGGAAGCGATTCTGGATCTGACCGGTAAATTATCTGAAATTGAATTCCGCGCAGAAGCCATTCCGGCCCTGCATCCAGGCCAGAGCGCCGCCCTCTATTTAGACGGCAAACGCATTGGTTTTATTGGGGTTGTTCACCCTGAGCTGGAGCGTAAACTGGACCTGAATGGCCGTACCATCGTGTTCGAGCTGGAATGGAACCTGGTGGCAGACCGCGTGATTCCTCAGGCTCAGGACGTCTCCCGCTTCCCGGCAAACCGCCGTGATATCGCGGTTGTGGTCGCGGAAAATGTGCCCGCAGCAGATATTTTGGCCGAATGTAAGAAAGTTGGCGTAAATCAGGTAGTTGGCGTAAACTTATTTGACGTGTACCGCGGCAAGGGCGTAGCAGAGGGCTTTAAGAGCCTGGCTATCAGCCTGATCCTTCAGGATACCAGCCGTACACTCGAAGAAGAGGAGATTGCCGCTACCGTCGCCAAATGTGTAGAGGCATTAAAAGAGCGATTCCAGGCATCATTGAGGGATTGAACCTATGGCGCTTACAAAAGCTGAAATGTCAGAATATCTGTTTGATAAGCTTGGGCTTAGCAAACGGGATGCCAAAGAGCTGGTAGAGCTGTTTTTCGAAGAGATCCGTCGTGCTCTGGAAAATGGTGAGCAGGTAAAACTCTCCGGCTTTGGCAATTTTGATTTGCGAGATAAAAACCAACGTCCGGGCCGCAACCCGAAGACGGGGGAAGATATTCCCATTACAGCCCGCCGCGTGGTGACCTTCAGACCCGGCCAGAAGTTAAAAAGCCGTGTCGAAAACGCAACGCCCAAAGCAGAGTAATATGAACTAACTAAAAAGGCCGCCCACGCGGCCTTTTTTCTTTGCGCTCTCAGGCAAACCCGCCGTAAAATCAATTACATCTCTCGCTACGAAAACCGTAAACATGCTTGATTATGTCCATCTCCAGCACCGTTCCGATCGGCGTCACCTGCTTATTCTGGTGCTGCTGCTCATTGTCGCCGCAGGCGTTAGCCTCTGCGCCGGTGACCGGTGGATAGGGCCCGAAAGCTGGTGGGGACCTGACGGACAGCTCTTCGTCTGGCAAATTCGTCTGCCGCGTACCGTCGCGGTGATGCTGGTGGGTGCCGCGCTGGCGCTGTGCGGCACCATTATGCAGGCGTTATTTGAGAATCCTCTGGCGGAGCCCGGGCTGCTCGGCGTGTCTAACGGTGCGGGCGTGGGGCTGATTGCAGCGGTGATGCTGGGCGGAGGAGAACTCTCCGGCTGGAGCATTAGCCTGAGCGCGATCCTTGGCGCATTACTGATAACGCTCATCCTTCTTCGTTTTGCCAGACGGCACTTATCGACCAGCCGTCTGCTGCTTGCCGGCGTGGCGCTGGGGATCATCTGTAGCGCGCTGATGACCTGGGCGGTCTACTTCTCGACCTCTTTTGACCTTCGGCAGCTCATGTACTGGATGATGGGCGGCTTTGGCGGCGTCGACTGGCAGCAGGGCTGGCTGATGGCGCTGCTGGTGCCGGTCATCGTATGGGCTGCCCTGCAGGCGCAGCCGTTGAATATGCTCGCGCTGGGTGAAACCTCAGCCCGCCAGCTGGGCATGCCGATTGGGTTCTGGCGTAATGTGCTGGTCATCGCCATTGGCTGGCTGGTCGGCGTCAGCGTGGCTCTGGCGGGCGCGATTGGCTTTATCGGTCTGGTGATTCCGCATATGCTTCGACTGTGCGGAATCACGGACCATCGAACCTTGCTTCCGGCCTCGGCGGTTGCCGGGGCCGTCACGCTGCTGGTGGCCGACATCATCGCCAGGCTTGCCCTGACGGCCGCAGAGCTGCCCATTGGCGTGGTGACCGCCACGCTGGGCGCGCCGGTCTTTATCTGGCTACTATTAAAAGCTGGACGTTAAATCGACAACCTGAGGAAATGCTATGCAGTCAGATATCCTGAATACTGAAGTGACCACCATTGATGGCGATAAAACCACGCTGGAAGGCTACAAAGGCAATGTGTTGCTGATCGTCAACGTGGCATCCAAATGCGGCCTGACGCCGCAGTACGAGCAGCTGGAAAACATTCAGAAGGCCTGGGAGAAAGACGGTTTTACCGTGCTGGGCTTCCCCTGCAACCAGTTTCTGGGGCAGGAGCCGGGCAGCGAAGAGGAGATTAAAACCTTCTGCAGCACTACCTACGGCGTAACGTTCCCGCTGTTCAGCAAAATCGATGTCAACGGTGAAGACCGCCATCCGCTGTATGCGAAGCTGATCGCTGCCGCACCGAAAGCCGTCGCGCCGGAAGGCAGCGGTTTTTATGAACGCATGGCCAGCAAAGGCCGCGCGCCGCTTTATCCGGACGATATTCTGTGGAACTTTGAAAAATTCCTGATAGGTCGCGACGGCCAGGTCGTACAGCGTTTTTCACCGGATATGACCCCTGAAGATCCGATCGTCATGGAATCGATCAAGCTGGCGCTGGCGAAATAATGTCGCTGCTGATGCAGCTCACGGACGTTGCCGAGAAGGGACGTCTGGAGCCGATAACCGGCGCCGTCAATGCGGGAGAAATCCTGCATCTTGTCGGGCCAAATGGCGCAGGAAAGAGCACGCTGCTGGCACGGATGGCAGGCATGACTGCCGGAGAAGGGCAGATAATGTTGCTGGAGCATACGCTGGCCGAGTGGTCGCCGGTCTCGCTGGCGCATCGGCGCAGCTATCTCGTGCAGCAGCAGGTCCCCCCCTTTGCGATGCCGGTCTGGCACTATCTGATGCTGCATTTGCACGACAAACATTCTACGGCACTGCTGACGGACGTGGCCGCGGCGCTGGGGCTGGAGGATAAACTCTCCCGGCATGTCAGCCAGCTATCCGGCGGCGAATGGCAGCGGGTGCGTCTGGCGGCTGTCATTGTTCAGATCCACCCGGCCGGTAATCCTCATGGGCGGATGCTGCTTCTCGATGAACCGATGAGCGGTCTGGATGTGGCGCAGCAGGCGGCCCTGGATACCCTGCTAAGTGCGCTCAGCCGAAAAGGCATCGCCGTGGTGATGAGCAGTCATGACCTCAACCACACCTTGCGTCATGCCCACCGGGTGTGGCTGCTGTCGCAGGGGAAGATGATCGCCAGCGGTACGCGGGATCAGGTTCTTACGCCGCCCAATCTTGCCCGCGCGTACAACATGTCGTTCCGCAGGCTGGATATTGAGGGCCATAAGATGCTGATTTCGACCGGGCAGGAGTAAGCGTTTCTTGCCTGTGAGCACAATTGCACGCTAAATTACGAAAAGAACAAAAAAAGCAGAGGATTCGTCTGAAAATGCGATTCTGGTTTCTCCTGATGGCCGCACTTTTTCTTGCGGGATGCAGTAGCCATCGTGCACCGCCGCCTAACCCACGGCTTTCAGATTCGATCACCGTCATTGCCAGCCTCAACGATCAGCTGAGCAACTGGCGCGGCACGCCTTATCGCTACGGCGGCATGAGCCGTGGCGGTGTAGATTGCTCCGGCTTCGTTCTGATGACGTTTCGCGACAAGTTTGATTTACAGCTGCCGCGTGAAACGCGTAAACAGGCAGAAATCGGCACGGAAATTGATAAAGACGACCTCCTGCCCGGGGACCTGGTTTTCTTCAAAACCGGATCGGGGGAAAGCGGACTTCATGTGGGCATTTATGATACTGACAACCAGTTCATTCACGCCTCGACGAGCCGCGGCGTGATGCGCTCTTCTCTTGATAATGTTTACTGGCGTAAAAATTTCTGGCAGGCACGACGTATATAATCTTCGTCGTATACCTCTCTTATGACGGCATGGTAGCGAATAAACATGCCGTTTTTTCTCAAATAAGATGATTAAAGTTAAATTTACCTAAAATTAGCGAATCCCTCATGTATCTGTTTTATCTAAAACTGGCTATTATTTTGCAACCAGGATAAGATTATTTTAGATTCAGGGAAAAATCTGAAAATTAATACGGAACTAATGAAATTAATCTTATTAAAATCAAGACAGTGGAATTGTGTCGGCAATTGCTCCAGGATGTCCTCTCTCATCTTTAATGCGGGGCGAGTGCAATGATAATTACGCTAGATAATGCTTACCAGTCTGAACTGCTGCTTTTGCCTGCCCGTAATAGCGCAGGGGAGCTTAAAGGTTTAGAAATTCTGGTTAACTTTACTGGCGTCGACAGCGATGTGCGGATCCCCACTGAGCTTGTTATCCCACGACTTTCAGCGGCTGAAGAGTTAGCGCTGTTTAACGAAAAACTGCAATTGCTTGATACCTGCAAACTGTTTTTTATTCAGCATCAGTTAATTGCATGGATCAATATTACACCTGCAATAGTTGAATTTTTATTAAGTAATGGAAACGCTGTTTCAATTCTTGAGCGTTATCCGTTTCTTGAGTTTACTGTTAATGAGAATTATCCAGGTTTAAATAACGGAAAGGACGATCTTCAGCTGGCGAGAATGGCAATCCATTTCCCATTGGTGCTGGCAAACTTTGGTGCAGGCGCTGCATCGCTCAAGGCGGTCTACGATGGATTATTTAAACGGGTTATTCTCGATAAAGGCTTCATTCAGCAGCGTGCTTCAGAGCTCTCTTTTGAGCCATTTATGCGCGCCATCCTCTGGCAAATCACGCCGCACTGCCAGTCTGTGATTGTCTCGGGCATTGACGATCACGGTCTGTTGCAGCGCGTGTTGTCCTTTAATTTTGGCGCCATGCAGGGAACGCTCTGGCCTGCCGTCTCGGCGGAACACGTCACTACGCTGGTTCAGCAGCGATAACCCTTGCTTTCGCCCGTGTTTAAGTCCGGGTAAACCCTCTACACTGAAAGCAGGAGGACTTATGACCCTGTCTTTTACTGCTCACTGGCATGACGAGTTGCCGGGATTTTATACCGCACTCAAACCCACACCGTTACAAAATTCACGCCTTATCTGGCATAACGATCGGCTGGCAGAAGAGCTGGCCATTCCGCCTGAGCTGTTTCAGCGTTCAGGGAGCGCTGGCGTCTGGGGAGGCGAAACGCTGCTCGCCGGTATGCAACCCCTTGCTCAGGTCTATAGCGGGCATCAGTTTGGCGTCTGGGCTGGGCAACTGGGCGACGGCAGGGGGATCCTGCTCGGTGAACAACAGCTTCCCAACGGGGAGACGGTTGACTGGCACCTGAAAGGTGCGGGCCTGACGCCCTATTCGCGGATGGGCGACGGGCGTGCGGTTCTGCGTTCAACGATTCGCGAATGCCTGGGCTCCGAAGCGATGCATGCCCTCGGTATCCCCACCACCCGTGCGCTGTCGATCGTGACCAGCGACACGCCGGTTGCGCGCGAAACCGTGGAAAAGGGCGCAATGCTGATGCGCATTGCGCAAAGCCATCTGCGCTTCGGTCATTTTGAACACTTTTACTATCGCCGCGAGCCGGACAAGGTGCGCCAGCTGGCTGACTTTGCCATTCGTCACCACTGGGCGCAGTTGCAGGACGACGCGGATCAATACGCTCTCTGGTTCAGGGACGTGGTGGCCCGTACCGCAGCCCTGATTGCCCGCTGGCAAACGGTAGGTTTTGCCCATGGCGTCATGAATACGGACAACATGTCGCTTCTCGGGTTGACCTTTGACTACGGCCCGTTTGGTTTCCTGGATGATTATCAGCCAGGGTACATCTGTAACCACTCCGACTATCAGGGGCGCTACAGTTTTGACAATCAGCCCGCGGTGGGCCTGTGGAACCTGCAGCGGCTTGCGCAAACCCTGTCGCCGTTCATCGACGTTGATGCCCTCAATGATGCGCTCGACAGCTATCAGGCGATCTTACTGCGAGAGTATGGCTCGCTGATGCGCAACAAGCTGGGGCTAGTCACGCAGGAGAAGGGCGATAACGACATCCTCAATGGCCTGTTTGCCCTGATGGCGCGCGAGGGCAGCGATTACACGCGCACCTTCCGGATGCTGGGCCAGACGGAGCAGCACAGTGCCGCCTCGCCGCTGCGCGATGAGTTTATTGACAGACAGGCGTTTGACGACTGGTTTGCATCGTACCGCACGCGGCTGCAGCAGGAGCAGGTGGATGATGCGACCCGCCAGGCGCAGATGAACGCTACGAACCCTGCGATGGTGTTGCGCAACTGGCTGGCGCAGCGGGCGATTGAGCAGGCCGAGCAGGGCGAGTACGACGAGTTACACCGTCTGCACGTGGCGTTGCGCACGCCGTTTGCCGACCGGGATGATGATTACGTCAGCCGCCCGCCTGAGTGGGGCAAGCGGCTGGAGGTCAGTTGCTCAAGCTAGTGTCTGGCCGGAGTCGGCGTCATCAGAATCCGGACCGGTCAGGAGGCGAGAAACACCTGCGGCACGGCGTGAGCCGGATGCCTGCCGACGTGAATCTGTGCGCCGTACCAGCGCGCCAGCGCATCGGCCTGCAAAACGGTTTCCGGCTCTCCCTGGGACACGATCCTGCCGCTGTGCAGGAGCAGGATGCGATCCGCCCACAGCGCTGCCAGGTTGAGGTCGTGCAGCACCGCGCACACGTGCAGATGTCCCCGGCTGGTCAGGGATTTCAGCAGGCGCAGCAGATGCTGCTGGTGATAGAGATCCAGCGCGGACGTCGGTTCATCAAGAAACAGCCAACCGCGCGGCGCACCGTCGCACCAGAGCTGAGCCAGCGCGCGGGCGAGCTGAACGCGCTGCTGCTCGCCGCCGGAGAGCGCGGCAAACTGCCTGCCCGCCAGCGGTAAACAGCCGGTGATGGCCATCACCTCCTCGATCACCGACGCTTCTGGCGTGCGGGTCCAGGGCGCACGCCCCATACCGACCACCGCCTCAACCGGCCAGTCAAATCCGATCTGCGTGCTCTGGCGCATCACCGCCCGGTAGCGGGAGAGCCTTTCCGGTTTCCAGGCCGCAAGCGGTGTGCCCGCCAGGCTGCACCGTCCCCCAGCAGGTTTAAGATAGCCGGTAAGCAGTCGCAACAGCGTCGATTTCCCGGCGCCGTTGGGGCCAATCAACGCCACCAGCTCGCCCTGAGATAAGGTCAGCGACACGTCGTTAATCAGCGTGCGTTGCCCGGCGCGAAAAACAAGGTTTTCTGCACAATAGCGTTCAGCCATGCGCACCTCCACGACGAAAGATCAGCCACAGGAACCACGGCGCGCCGAGAAGGCTGGTCAATAAGCCAACCGGCATTTCCGCCGGAGCGACCACGCTGCGCGCCAGCGTGTCGGCCATCAGCAGGAGCAGCGCACCGGCCAGCACCGAGCCGGGGAGCGTGGCCCGATGGTCGGCTCCCAGCCACATGCGCACCAGGTGCGGCACCACCAGGCCAACAAAACCGATCACGCCGCTGATCGCAACGGCGGCAGCCACCAGCAGGGCGCTGCACAGCAGCAGGATCCGCTGCACGGCGGCCACCTCCACGCCGAGATAGTGCGCCTCTTCGTCGCCCAGCTGCAGCAGGTTGAGGGGCCCTGCCAGGCGCCAGATAATCAGCACGGTGGGGATCATCAGCGACGCGACGACCAGCAGCGTCGACCACTGGGCCTGGCCGAGGCTGCCCATTCCCCAGAGTGAAAGCTGGCGAAGCTGGGCATCATTGCTGAGCCATGACAGCACGCCGACGGCCGCACCGCACAGGGCGTTGATGGCAATGCCCACCAGCAGCAGGCGCGACAGGGAAGCGTCACGCTGACGGCTGAGCAGGAAAATCACGGAGGTGGCGGCCAGCGCGCCGAGAAACGCCGCCAGCATCGGGGCATACAGCATCACCAGTGCAGGCAGCGAGAGCGGAAGCACCACCCACAGCGCGACGGCAAGTGCCGCGCCGCTGCTGATGCCGAGCAGGCCCGGGTCCGCCAGCGGGTTGCGGAACAGCCCCTGCATCACGCAGCCCGCGAGCGCCAGCGAACCGCCGATCGCCAGCGCCAGCAGCACGCGTGGCAGGCGGATCGTCAGCCAGATCTGACGCAGGGCCTCGTCGGTGCCGTTCCAAAGCAGGCTGACCGGCAGGCGCAGCGCGCCAATACCGCTGGCCGTCAGCGTCGTGACGACCAGCAGCGCGGCCAGCATCCACAATGACAGGGCGACTCGCCGGGCCATCAGGGCAGTTGCTCCGCTTTTGTACGCAGCTGCCGGATGGCTTCCGGCGTTCTCACGCTAAAGCCCAGCAGCGCCATATCATCAATCGCCAGCACCTGCTTATTACGTCCTGCCGGGGTTTGCGCCAGCCCGGGCAGCGTCCACAGATTCGCTTCGCCACCCAGGGCGTTGATGCCGTCCTGCGAAATCACCACCAGATCGGGCCGGCTGGCAATCACCCCTTCCTGAGACAGCGGCTGATAGCGGGTGAACCCCTGCATCGCATTCTGCAGCCCCGCCGCGCGAATGGCCGCGTCCGCGCCGGTCTGTTGTCCGGCAGCCATCGCGGTCATCCCGCCGTGGTTGAGAATAAACAGCACCCGTTTGTTGAGCGGCGATGTGGGCAGGGTTGACAGCGCCTGACGCAGCTTGCCGCGCAGGGCTTCCCCTTCGGCCTCGCGATGCGTCGCTTCCGCCACGATCCGCACTTTTTCGTCGATGACGCTCAAATCGTTAGCGGCTGGAACCGCGATAACCCGGACGTGGCTTTGCTCAACCTGCTTTAGCGCCAGGGAGGGCTGCGCCTGGGCGCTGGCCAGCACCAGCGTGGGGCGCATGGACAAGATCCCTTCCGCGTTGAGCTGACGCAAATAGCCCACGTCCGGCAGCACGTTCGCCGCCTGCGGCCACCGGCTGGTGCTGTCGCGGGCCACCAGGGAAGACGACGCGCCGAGGGCGTAGACAATCTCGGTGACGTCGCCGCCGAGCGTGACGATTTTCTCCTGCGGCGCAGCAAACGCCAGCAGGGGCAGGGCGCTGAACAGGACAAGCCACCGTTTCATGCGGCCAGCCCTTTCGCCGTCAGGGCGTCTATCTGGCTGCGCCACTGGCTTTGCTCCGGCTCGCCTTCGGTGCGCTGGCCGTACAGCTGGGCGATTTGCGTCCCGTCGGCGGCAAACAGCTCCAGGCTGGTGACGTGCCCGTCAGCGGTTGGTTTGCGCGTGACCCACGTCTCCGCAATGGCGTCTTCAAGCAGGTGCAGGGTAAAGGTTGAGTTGAAGATGTTCAGCCAGCCTTTCATCGGCGCCAGCTTTTCCACCACGCCGGTGAAAATCTGTACGCAGCCGCGGTTGCCGACGAAGACCATGATTTCATTGCCGTCACGACGCGCCGTCTCCAGCAGTTGCGCCAGCGCGCTGTTCTCTACCCGACAGGCCAGATCGTCCCCCACCAGGCGAAACGCCTGCTGGCGGCTGAGGTTATGGCGTTTGAGGAGGCTGAAGAACTGGTGCACGTCGGTCATGGCGCGCCACTCTTTGTCCACGAGGTCGGCTTGCGCATTTTCCGTGTGAGCAGGCGCGTCGGGCGCCTTCAACGCCAGCGGTGGATTATCGGCAAAGATAAAACGGGTCAGCACGTCGCCCCAGGCGGAAACGTCGGTGTTATCCGTGGCGTAGACCTTCAGCAGGGCATCGCCCTGGTGGTCGAAGAACTGAATGCTCTGCCGCTCGCCGCGGGCGGTGGCTTCACTGATGTGAAACGCGCTTGCCCACTGGTTGAGGAACAGGCGTAGATCCAGCGCGCGCGGGTTCAGCACCAGCCCGGCATGGCCGTTCAGGTGCTGGTTGGTGAAGCTTCCGACCTGCTCGTGAACGGCGTAGTCGTTGCGGCAGATGCACTTGGTTTCGCCCACCGCCTCCAGCGCGCCCAGGATCTCGCGGATCTCACCGCGCAGTCGCCAGGCGTCGTGACCCACGCGGGCAAAGGTCAGCTCTGCTTCGCTGATATTCATTAACCCTGCGATGTCGCGCGCGTACTTACCCGGATTGTCTTCTTTCAGCTCAAGCCAGCGCGTGTAGTGATTCATTTTCTTATCCTTCTGAAGAGTTGCCCCGACGGGAATTACCACTGATAGCTTACGAAAATCTTGCCGTTACGGCCGTCCTGCGGAATGCCCTGAGGTGACCAGTATTCTTTGTCAAAGGCGTTGCCGAGCACCAGCGTCGTGGTCACGCCTTTGAGCTGCTCCTGGCCCTTATAGCTGACGTAGAAGTCATTGACCGCGTAGCCCGGCTGCTTGCTGTAGCTGCTGCTGATATGCGTTGAGCGATCGACAAAGGTGCCAATCCAGCCGACGGAAAAACCGCTCTGCGCCACCGGAATGTCCAGCTTGCTGGTGACGGTATCCGGGTTGATGCTGGAGATGTACTCGCCCGTATCGGTGTCTTTCCCGCGCGTGCGGTTATAGGCCAGGTCGAGGTTGAAGAGGTCGGCAGAGTATTTTGCCATCATGTCCCAGCCCCAGATTTTGGCGTTCGGAACGTTATAAGACATGGTGGTCGCGGCGGCAAAATTGACGGTGGTGGAGATATAGTCTTTAGCTTTGGTATCGAAATAGCTGGCTTTAAACTCCAGCGCATCGTTGGCAAGCAGCAGATCGTCAAAGCGCAGACCGAACCCAAACTCCTGCGTTTCGTTGGTTTCCGGGCGCAGGTTCGGGTTTGGCACCCAGTAGTTGGTATAGAAGCGGCCAATAGAGAAGTGTTTGGCGTCGTTGTACATCTCGCCCATAGTGGGCGCGCGGAACGCCTGCGCGTATGAGCCAAACAGCATCAGCCAGTCAGTCGGGCTGACGGTCAACCCGGCGCGGGAGGACCATTTATCGGCATCCACGTCGTCGTAGCCATTGCTGCTGCCGCGGTAGTTGTCATAGCGCGTACCGCCCAGCAGGGTGACCGGCAGATCGCGCAGGGTGATCTCATCCTGCAGCCAGCCGGAGCTGAAGTCGATTTTCGCCTCCGGGAAGCCGGTGGTCGCGCCGCCCGGATGCTGCTCCTGACGGTAGTATTCCCCACCGTAGGTCAGCAGATGTGCTGCAAACGTGTCGCTGAACAGGCGGGTGCGGTTTTCCACCTTGCCGCCTTTGGTGGTTTGCTTGCGGAACTCACCGCTGTTGTCGATATTCTGGGCATTAATGCGCGCTTCGGACCAGTAGACCTTCGCGTCGGCGTTCAGCCAGTCGTTACCTTCCGGGGCGATGCGGTAGCCCACCTGCGCGTCACGCTGGATGGTGGAACGATCGGTCATCGGGTTACTGCTGTCCGCCCCAGTGGTTTGCGGGTTTTTTGGTTCCTGAGCATCATTGTTGTAGTAGCGCAGGGCGCCGCTCAGGGTCTGGGCCGGGTCGATTTTCCAGCTGCCTTTCGCCAGCATGTTATTGATGGACTCGTCGTTAGGGGCGGTTACTCCGTCGCTCTGGCGAATATCACCGCGATCCCGGCTGGACCAGGCCACCAGACCGTCCAGCGTGTCGGTGCGGCCATAGGCGCTGGCCCCCATGCCAAGACTGTGATCGCCTGTCGCCCCCGTACCAAACACACGATAACCGCTGTTTTTACCCGTTTCCAGCAGGTCTTTTGCATCGACGGTGTCATAGGAAATCACGCCGCCCAGCGCGCCGCTGCCGTACAGCAGGGCCGACGGGCCGCGAACCACTTCGATACGCTTAATCAGCGCCGGATCAAGGAACGTGCTGTTCAGGTGGCCGGTGTCGGTGCCCTGACGCACGCCGTCAACCAGCACCAGCACGCCGCGACGATCGTAGCCGCGCAGGTTCACGTCCTGCCCGTTGGTGCGCCCGGTGCCGTCCAGCGTCAGGCCGGGAACGTTACGCAGCAGGTCGGCCGCCGAGCTGGCGGTTTGTTTCTCCGGCGCGCTGGCGTCAATCACGCTCACCATCATGGGGGCTTCAAAGGCGCTGCGGGCGTTGCCCGTGGCGGTGACGGTCATTTCATCTGCGGCAGCAAACGCGACGCCCGGCAGGGTGCTGACAATCGCCAGCGCCAGAAGTGACGGGCGTAAAGACGCGGAAGGCAGGTGTGGCATAGCAACTCTCCATAAAGAATCGAAAGCGCTGGCTGCCTGGGGATCACCTGGGTGGCTGGCGAAGTTTTTGGTTTATTTTGTGAGGATCAGTTTTCCGGCATGGGTCTGGCGCAGCAGATAGCGCTGGCCGTCATGCTCGATAATGACCCGCCCCGCATCGCCGAGCAGGGTTTTGCTGTCAATTCGACGCTCGGTAGGGGCTGGTGCTGTGTCTGTTTTTGCTGGCGTTGCCGCGCTGTTATCCGTACGTGACATAATGTTTATAAATAACAATCAATGTAACAATGATAATCATTATCAATAAACTGCAAATTTACGGCAAGCGTTTTTGTGAAAAAAGGGTGAGAGGATCAATATTGTGCAATCAAAAGCCCGGTGGCGGCTTCGCCTTACCGGGCCTACAACGGCACGAATCGTAGGCCGGGTAAGGCGAAGCCGCCCCCCGGCAGGATGTTAAAAGCGCGTGTCCACGGCTGCAGCCAGCTTCTCCAGCAGCAGCTCGCTGTCTTCCCAGCTCAGGCACGGGTCGGTGATCGACTGGCCGTACACCATCTGCTGGCCAGCAACGATTTTCTGCGTGCCTTCTTTGATAAAGCTCTCCGCCATAATCCCTGCAACGGCGGTTGAACCGCTGCGGATCTGCTGGCAGATCTCATCGCAGACGTCCAGCTGGCGGCGATGCTGCTTCTGGCAGTTGCCGTGGCTGAAGTCCACCACCAGATGTTCCGGCAGGTCGAATTCCGCCAGCGTTTCACAGGCCGCCGCAATATCCTGTGCATGATAATTGGGCTTCTTCCCGCCGCGCATGATGATGTGCCCGTACGGGTTACCGCTGGTCTGGTAGATGGTCATATGACCGCTCTTGTCCGGCGACAGGAACATGTGGCTGGCACGGGCCGCGCGGATGGCATCGACCGCAATACGCGTATTGCCATCGGTCCCGTTTTTAAAGCCGACCGGACAGGAGAGGGCGGAGGCCATCTCGCGGTGGATTTGGCTCTCGGTGGTGCGTGCGCCAATCGCGCCCCAGCTGATCAGATCGGCGATAAACTGCCCGGTCACCATATCAAGGAACTCGGTGGCGGTCGGCACGCCCAGCTCGTTGACCTGCAAAAGCAGCTTCCGCGCCAGCTCGATGCCGTGGTTCACGCGATAGCTGCCGTTGAGGTCAGGGTCGGAAATCAGCCCTTTCCAGCCCACCACGGTCCGCGGTTTTTCAAAGTAGGTTCGCATCACAATCTCAAGGCGGTGCTGATACTTATCCCGCAGGCCCTGAAGCCGTTTTGCATAATCCATCGCGGCATCCAGATCGTGGATGGAGCAGGGACCAATCACCACCAGAAGACGCTTGTCTTCACCATTGAGGATTTTTTCAATGCGGCGGCGGGAGGCCGTCACGTGTTCCGCAACGGCCGCGGAAACAGGATGCCGCTGGGCCAGTTCAGCCGGCGTGACCAGGCTGTCAATGCGCGCAGTGCGGAGTTCATCGGTTTTATTCATGGAATGTCTCAGAAAATTTTTGCTTCATCGGCAGACTACCGGGAAGTGATGGGCATCACCTTAAACCAATCCCTGCTGATTTCAAGTTCGGGGCGACATAGCCCCGTGGTTGCCGATGATGATACCTGATTCTGAGCTAATGTACTAGCATATTAGTACATGCGGCGATTAAGCCCCATGATGTCGAGAATTTTGGTGGCAATTTCTTCCACAGAGTAGTTGGTGCTGTTCAGCCACGGGATCTGATTTTTGCGGTACAGGGCTTCCACTTCGGAGACCTCCATCCGGCACTGGCGCATGGAGGCGTAGCGGCTGTTCTCGCGGCGCTCTTCGCGGATGGCGGCAAGGCGCTCCGGATTAATGGTCAGCCCGAACAGCTTGTGCTGCAGTGGCTTCAGGGCGGCGGGCAGCACCAGGTTATCCATATCGTCAGCGATGAACGGGTAGTTGGCGGCGCGAATGCCGAACTGCATCGCCAGGTAAAGGCTGGTCGGCGTTTTGCCGCAGCGCGACACGCCAAGCAGGATAACCTGCGCCTGGTCGAGATTACGCAGCGAGATGCCGTCGTCGTGCGCGAGGGTGTAATCGATGGCGGCGATACGGGCATCGTACTTGGTCAGGTTGCCGGGGTTCAGCCCGTGGGTTCGGTGGGCGATAGGCGTTGGGTCGAGCTTCAGCTCGCTTTGCAGCGGAGCCACCAGCGCCTGCACGATATCCTGGCAGAAGCCTTCACTCTGCAGAATGATGGCGCGGATCTCGGGGATCACGATGGAGTAGAACACCAGCGGGCGAACGCCGGTCTGCTGGTAAATGGCGTCGATCTGGTCCTTCACCGCTTTGGCGCGGCTCTCATTTTCGACAAACGGCAGCGTGATGCTGTTGATCGATACGGGAAACTGCGACATCACCGCGTGGCCCAGCACCTCGGCGGTGATCGCCGTACCATCAGAAATATAAAAAACGTGACGATCGACAGCACTATCCATTTTATCCACCCTGAATATCAGACGTAATTGTCTGAAAGCATAAATTAAAAAAGTAATTTACACAGCAAAGAACTTATCCTAATTATGAATGAAACGCTGTTTTTGATTTTCCTGAAAAGTGGATTTCATTTTTCAAATAGCGACTTTATTTTTGGGGTTTTTGGCAGAATATAGAGGAATCATCGGGTTAATCGTTGATGGGAAAGTATCCGAAAAGTTGAAAATTTAAATTGCTTACACGATTCACCGTTTTTTTAGCGGAAATAATTATGCCAGTATAAATACGTAGTCAGGTGTTTCTTACTCCGATCAAATATCACAAAAGGATTGTTTCGATGTCCAACAATGGCTCGTCACCGCTGGTGCTTTGGTATAACCAACTCGGCATGAATGATGTAGACAGAGTTGGGGGCAAAAATGCCTCCCTGGGTGAAATGATTACAAACCTGTCGGGTATGGGTGTCTCCGTACCGAACGGGTTTGCCACCACCGCCGATGCCTTTAACCTGTTTTTAGACCAGAGCGGTGTTAACCAGCGCATTTACGACCTGCTGGATAAAACGGATATTGATGACGTGACCGAGCTTGCGAAAGCCGGGGCGCAGATCCGCCAGTGGATCATCGACACACCTTTCCAGCCGGAACTGGAAAAAGCCATTCACGACGCGTACAACCAGCTCTCCGCTGATGACGCGCAGGCCTCCTTTGCCGTGCGCTCCTCTGCCACCGCAGAAGACATGCCGGACGCCTCGTTTGCCGGGCAGCAGGAAACCTTCCTGAACGTCCAGGGTTACGATGCGGTGCTGGTGGCGGTGAAGCACGTGTTTGCTTCCCTGTTCAACGACCGCGCCATCTCCTATCGCGTGCATCAGGGCTACGACCATCGCGGCGTGGCGCTCTCCGCTGGCGTGCAGCGCATGGTGCGCTCGGACGTGGGCTCATCCGGCGTGATGTTCTCCATTGATACTGAATCCGGCTTCGACCAGGTGGTGTTCATCACCTCCGCGTGGGGGCTGGGTGAGATGGTCGTGCAGGGTGCGGTAAACCCTGACGAATTCTACGTTCACAAGCCTACGCTGGCCGCTGGCCGCCCGGCGGTGGTGCGCCGCACCATGGGCTCGAAAAAAATCCGCATGATCTATGCCCCGACCCAGGAGCATGGCAAGCAGGTCAAAATTGAAGATGTACCGCAGGAGCTGCGCGACCGCTTCTCCCTGACCGACGCCGAAGTGCAGGAGCTGGCGAAGCAGGCGGTGCAGATCGAAAAACACTACGGCCGTCCGATGGATATCGAATGGGCGAAAGACGGGAACACCGGCAAGCTGTTTATCGTGCAGGCGCGTCCGGAAACCGTTCGCTCACGCGGTCAGGTGATGGAGCGTTACACGCTGCACGCCCAGGGCAAAATCGTGGCGGAAGGCCGTGCCATCGGTCACCGCATCGGTGCCGGTCCGGTGAAGGTGATCCACGACATCAGCGAGATGAACCGCATTGAGCCAGGCGACGTGCTGGTGACCGACATGACCGACCCGGACTGGGAACCGATCATGAAGAAAGCGGCGGCTATCGTCACCAACCGCGGCGGCCGTACCTGTCATGCGGCGATCATTGCCCGCGAGCTGGGGATTCCTGCGGTTGTCGGCTGCGGTGATGCTACCGAGCGCATGAAGGACGGACAGAACGTGACCGTCTCCTGTGCCGAAGGCGATACCGGCTACGTGTACGCCGATATTCTCGACTTCAGCGTGAAGAGCTCCAGCGTGGATACCATGCCGGACCTGCCGCTGAAGATCATGATGAACGTCGGTAACCCGGACCGCGCGTTTGACTTCGCCTGCCTGCCGAACGAAGGCGTAGGCCTGGCGCGTCTGGAATTTATCATCAACCGTATGATCGGCGTTCACCCGCGTGCGCTGCTGGAGTTTGACGACCAGGAGCCGAAGCTGCAGAACGAAATCCGCGAGATGATGAAAGGCTACGACTCGCCGAAAGAGTTCTACGTCGGCCGTCTGACCGAAGGGATCGCGACGCTGGGTGCCGCTTTCTATCCGAAACGCGTGATTGTGCGCCTGTCTGACTTTAAGTCTAACGAATACGCCAACCTGGTCGGCGGCGAGCGCTACGAGCCGGAAGAAGAGAACCCGATGCTGGGCTTCCGCGGGGCCGGACGCTACGTGTCCGACAGCTTCCGCGACTGCTTCGCGCTGGAATGTGATGCGGTGAAGCGCGTGCGCAACGACATGGGGCTGACCAACGTCGAAATCATGATCCCGTTTGTGCGTACCGTGGATCAGGCGAAAGCGGTTGTTGACGAGCTGGCGCGTCAGGGTCTGAAGCGCGGCGAGAACGGGCTGAAGATCATCATGATGTGCGAAATCCCGTCCAACGCCCTGCTGGCCGAGCAGTTCCTGGAGCACTTCGACGGCTTCTCTATCGGCTCGAACGACATGACGCAGCTGACGCTGGGTCTGGACCGCGACTCCGGCGTGGTTTCCGAGCTGTTCGACGAGCGCAACGAGGCGGTGAAAGCATTGCTCTCCCTGTCCATCCGCGCGGCGAAGAAGCAGGGCAAATACGTCGGGATTTGTGGTCAGGGGCCATCCGACCATGAAGACTTTGCCGCCTGGCTCATGGAGGAGGGGATCGATAGCCTGTCCCTGAACCCGGACACCGTGGTGCAAACCTGGCTGAGCCTGGCGGAACTGAACAAGTAACGCCACGCTGACCCGAAAAGGCGAGGATATTATTCCTCGCCTTTTTTATTTCCGCCCGAATATGCTCCCCATCACAAATAAAGTAAAAAACCAAATATCATAATTTGCCTGTCAATTTAGACAATTGTTAGCGCGCAAACCGTTGCTAATACTTGAGCCTTACATGCGCATTTCCCTTCAGATGATGCGCAACTGGTTGAAATACGTTTTAACCTGATAAAAAGGCAAATAACAATGACACTCTCCTCTGTATTGCGTACCAAAGATAAAATAGGTTATGGCTTAGGTGATATGGCCAGCGCGCTGGTCTGGCAAACGGCAACGTTATTTCTCGCCTATTTCTATACGGACGTTTTTGGGCTGCCCGCCGCAATCATGGGCACCATGTTTTTAGTGGTGCGCGTGGTCGATGCGTTTGTCGACCCGTGCATTGGCGCGCTGGTGGATCGCACTCAAACGCGCCACGGCCGTTTCCGTCCCTGGCTGCTGTGGTTCGCCATTCCGTTTGGCGTGAGCTGCCTCATTACTTTCTATGTACCGGACGTGGGGCCGACGGCGAAAATCGTTTATGCCTGCCTGACCTACGCGATCTTAAGCCTGATTTACTCCGCCATTAACGTGCCTTACTGCGCCATGCCCGGCTCGCTGACGCTGGATCCGCGCGAGCGTCACTCCCTGCAGTCGTGGCGCTTTGGCCTGTCGTTTATCGGCGGGTTGATTGTGACGGTGATTGCCCTGCCGCTGGTCTCACTGTTAGGCCAGGGCAACGTGCAGAAAGGCTATTTCTACGCCATGAGCCTGATGGGGCTGCTGGGCATTGTGTTGTTTTTCTGCTGTTTCCTGATGACCCGCGAGCGTTATTCTCCGCGCAGTGATACTTCCGGCTCGATGCTCACCGATTTAAAACTGCTCGCCGGAAACAGCCAGTGGCGCATTGTTTTCCTGTTTAATATTTTGCTGTTAACGGCGGTGGTAACGCGCGGTTCCGCCACGATGTATTACGTGAACTATGTGCTGTTGCGCCCGGAACTGGTTTTTGCCTTTATTGTTTCCGGAATGGTCGCCTCCTTAAGCGGCGCACTATTATCTGAACGGCTGCTGGGGAAATTTGACCGCGTCCGCGCCTATCAGTGGACCATTATTTCCTTCGTCATTTTCGGGACGCTGATTTTCTTCCTGCCGCCTTCGCAGGTGTGGCTGATTTTTGGCCTCAACATTGTCTTTAGCTTTGTGCAAAACCTCACCACGCCGCTGCAGTGGACCATGTTCTCCGATGTGGTCGACTACGAAGAGCATCGCAGCGGCCGCCGCCTGGACGGGCTGGTTTTCTCTACCGCGCTGTTTGCCATCAAATTTGGGCTGGCGCTGGGTGGGGCGGTCGTCGGCTGGGTGCTTGGCATGGTGGATTACGCCCCGGGACAGGCAGCCCAGGCGCCGCACGTGCTCTCTACGATCAACGCCCTGTTCACCCTTATCCCTTGCGCGCTGTTCCTCTGCATGGTCGCGCTGCTTTCAATCTACAAGCTTAACAGTCGGCTGGTGGATTCCATCGCCCGGGAACTGGCCAGCAAGCGTGAGGTGAGACCCGAAGCAGGGCCGCTCAGCCCGGCGACCCCTTCCGCACTACAGGAGTAAAACATGACAGCTATCTATAAGGACGCGGGACGTCCCGTGCACGAGCGCGTCGCCGATTTACTGGCGCGTATGACCCCGGAAGAGAAGTTCGCCCAGATGCATGCGTACTGGCTGATCCTCGATGAAAACGGCAACCACCGCGAGCGCAGCGATCTGAGCGACGAATTCGCTGGCGTGAGCGAGCAGGCCGCGCTGAGCGAACGGCTGAAGCTGGGCGTCGGGCAGATCACCCGTCCGCTGGGTACCCATATCGTTGACGCGAAAACCGGCGTGCGCGCCGCTAACCGCCTGCAGCGCATGATGATGGAGGAGACGCGACTCGGCATTCCGGCCCTGTTCCATGAAGAGTGCCTGGTGGGGCTGCTGTGCAAAGACGCCACGCTGTTCCCGTCGTCGCTGAACTACGGTTCGACCTGGGATCCGGAGCTGGTGCAGCGCGCGGCACAGCAGATTGGCAAAGAGGCGCGATCCGTCGGCTGCCAGCAGGGGCTGGCGCCGGTGCTGGACGTTTCCCGCGACGTGCGCTGGGGGCGAACCGAAGAGACCTTCGGGGAAGATCCCTGGCTGGTGGGCGTGATGGCGACCGCCTACGTGAAAGGCTTACAGGGCGATAAGCGCGATCTGCTGGCGACGCTCAAGCATTACGTGGGCCACTCGTTCAGCGAAGGGGCGCGCAACCACGCCCCGGTGCATCTGGGCTTTAGCGAGCTGAACGACACCTTCCTGCTGCCGTTTGAAATGGCGGTCAAGCTGGCAAACGCCGGTTCGGTCATGCCCGCCTACCACGACATCGATAACCAGCCGGGGCACAGCGACAGCTTCCTGCTGACCACCGTCCTGCGCGAACAGTGGGGCTTCGACGGCATTATTGTGGCGGACTACGGCGGCGTCAGCCTGCTGCACCAGCATCACGGCATTTCCCACGATGCGGCCGAATCCGCCGCGCTGGCCTTCAACGCCGGGCTGGACGTCGAGCTGCCGAAAGATGACTGCGCGCGGCATCTGGCAGACGCCGTTGAGCGCGGGCTGATCTCTATGGCGAAAGTGGATGAGATTGTGGGCCGTGTGCTGACCGAAAAATTCCGTCTCGGCCTGTTTGAGAACCCGTATGCCGATGAAAACGGCATCGATCTGCACAATGAGACGACCCGCCAGGTGGCGCGGGAGGTGGCGACAAAATCGATCACGCTGCTGGAAAACAACGGCATTCTGCCGCTAAATGGTAAGCCCCGCGTGGCGCTTGTGGGACCGACGGCAGACGATCCGCTGGCGTTGCTCAGCGGCTACAGCTTCCCGGTGCATCTGATCATCAGCGATATGGTGGAGGAGACCTCGCAGGTGACGACCCCGCGCGCAGCGCTGGAACACTACCTCGGCGCGTCTCAGGTCCGTTACGCCAAAGGGTGTCACATCATCGAGAAACGGATGGCGGGTGCGCCGGTCTTCCCGGGCGACAGCGGCGGTAAACCGATGCAGCAGTCTCCCGTGTCGCAAAGCACCGCCCTTATCCCCGAGGCGGTCAATGCCGCGCAGGAGAGTGACGTGGTGGTGGCCTGCGTGGGCGATCTCGCCGGGCTGTTCCAGAGCGGTACCGTGGGGGAAGGTTCCGACACCGATTCCCTGAATCTGCCGGGTGTTCAGCAGCAGCTGCTGGAGGCGCTGGTGGCGACGGGCAAACCGGTGATTGTCGTGATGACCGGCGGGCGTCCTTACACTCTTCAGGGCCTGGAGGACAAGGTGGCCGCGCTGATCGTGGCCTGGGCACCGGGGCAGGAAGGGGGCTGGGCCATTGCGGACGTGTTAACGGGACGTGCAGAGCCGCAGGGGCGTCTGGTGGTGAGCGTGCCGAAAAGCGCCGGGGCCATGCCGTATTACTACAATCACAAGCTCAAAAGCGGCGGCACGCCGTTTGCGTTCCACTTCGGTTCACGTTATCCGTTTGGCTTCGGCCTCGGCTGGACGACGTTTCGCTGGAATGCTGCCCGCGTCGCTGAAAGCAGCGTGCCGGTCGACGGCGAGGTGACGCTGAGCGTGGATATCACCAATACCGGAGAGCGCAGCGGCAGCGAGGTGGTGCAGGTTTACGTCAGAGATAAGGTCGCCACCCAGGTGCGGCCGCTCCAGGAGCTGAAGGCCTTCCAGCGCGTCACGCTCTCGCCGGGCGAAACCGCCACGCTCAGCTTTACGCTGCCGGTGGAGATGTTCAACTTCACCCGTCGCGACGGGAAACGCATCGTTGAGCCGGGCGAGTTTGAACTGCAGGTTGGCGCATCGTCGGCGGATATCCGCCAGGTGGTGACGGTCAATATAACCGGGGAAACGCGGGTGCTGCCTGCCGAGTGGCGGATGCTCAGTACCTGTGAGGTTACGCGCGCGTAGTCAGGATAAAAAAAAGCCCATCGTGGGAGATGGGCAAAGACTACACACAGCAATTCGTTGTTTCACTCAGGGGATTTCCATGCTTATAAATCAAGGTGTTGATTTATAACCGTGTGCTAATAGTAGGCATGTCCGCTTTTAGCGTCGATCGGATTCGTCTCAATAGTTAAAGAGATATAAAGATTTCTTGAGGTTATGAGCAGATTGAGTGCAGAAATTGCGGGTCTGACCAGTGTGCAACGAATAAATACTTTAGCAGCGTTAAAGTATTGGGTGGGGGAATGTAGGCCGGGTAAGCGTTAGCGCCACCCGGCAAAAACTTAATGCGTGTTCTTCTCTTCCAGCTCTTCCAGTTCGCTCAAAATCACGTCCGGGTCGGTTCCCGGCGGCGGAATTTCATGCACCCAGGCGGAGAACAGACGCCAGGTAACGGCGAGCAGCACCGGGCCGATAAACAGGCCAATCATGCCGAAGGCAATCAAGCCGCCAATCACCCCGGAGAGGATCAGGATCAGCGGCAGGTCGGCGCCCATGCGGATGAGAATCGGGCGAATGACGTTATCCATGGTGCCGACCACGCAGCTCCAGACCAGCAGCACCGTTCCCCACGTGGTATCTCCCGTCCAGTAGAGCCAGATAATGCAGGGCACCAGCACCAGCAGCGGCCCCAGTTGTGCAAGACAGGTCATCAGCATGACTACGGTGAATATCGTGGCATACGGTACGCCGGAAATCGCCAGACCAATACCGCCCAGCACCGCCTGCACCAGCGCGGTGACCACCACGCCCAGCGCCACCGCGCGTACGGCCTGCGCCGCCAGCAGTACCGCAGCGTCACCGCGTTTGCCCGCCAGGCGGGTGGCAAAGTGACGAACGCCCAAAGCCACCTGCTCACCGCGCCAGTAAAGCAGGGCGCTGAAGAGCAGCATCAGGGTACAGTGCATCATAAAGCGGCCAATATGCGCCGCCTGACCCACAAACCAGGTGGTGGTGGTGCCAATATACGGGCGCACTTTTGCCATCAGCGCGCTGCCGCCCATCTCCAGCAGGCTGTGCCAGCCGCTGTAGAGCTTGGCGCCCACGACCGGAATGCTGTTCAGCCAGGCGAGATCCGGCAGCGTGAGATCGCCGCTGGTCACGGCGCGGATCACCGGGCCGCTGGAGTCGACGAGACTGTTGACCAGCAGCGCAATGGGAATAATAAACAGCAGGAACAGCAGCAGCGTCATGACCAGCACGGCTAACCCGCGGCGGCCGAACAGCAGCTTCTGCAAGCGCAGCAGCAGAGGCCACGTGGCAACGACGACGGTCGCGGCCCAGGCGAAGCCAAGAATAAAGGGTTGAACAATCCACAGACACGCAATGATCATGAGGGCCAGGAACAGCACCGACAGCAAAATTTGCGCAACATCCCTGGGCTGGCGAAGATTGACCATAAATGAAACTTTCCTTAAAAGAACGCCAGCGCGGCTGGCGGGAACGGAAAACCGCATCTCTTTAATCATTAATGATCTCAGCGGTTTTTGACAGGCGGATTTTGCCCGTAATTCTACGAAGCACATAAGAAAAAAATGTGATAAAACTTTCCGGACACAACGCAAACGATTTCACATTACTCTAATTAGGGTCGACAGTCATGATCCCACAGATTTCCCAGGCACCCGGCGTCGTTCAGCTGGTGCTTAATTTTTTGCAGGCACTGGAGCAACAGGGTTTTACAGGTGATACCGCCACGAACTATGCCGACAGGCTGACGATGGCAACCGATAACAGTATTTACCAGCTTCTTCCCGATGCCGTCGTTTTCCCTCGTTCTACGGCCGACGTGGCGCTGATTGCCCGGCTCGCCACGCAGGAACGCTTTGCCTCGCTGGTCTTTACGCCGCGCGGCGGCGGCACCGGGACCAATGGCCAGGCGCTGAACCAGGGCATTATTGTTGATATGTCGCGCTATATGAACCGCATCATTGAGATCAACCCGGAAGAGGGGTGGGTGCGGGTCGAAGCGGGCGTTATCAAAGATCAGCTTAACCAGTACCTCAAGCCTTACGGCTACTTTTTTGCCCCGGAACTTTCCACCAGTAACCGCGCGACCCTCGGCGGGATGATCAACACGGATGCCTCCGGTCAGGGCTCGCTTGTCTACGGCAAAACCTCCGATCATGTGCTGGGCGTGCGGGCCGTTCTGCTGGGCGGCGATATTCTCGATACGCAGCCGATGCCAGTCGAACTGGCGGAAACGCTGGGTAAAGATAACACCGCCAGCGGACGCATCTACCGTACCGTGCTGGAGCGCTGCCGCGACAACCGCCAGCTTATTCTCGACAAATTCCCCAAACTGAACCGCTTCTTAACGGGCTACGACCTGCGCCACGTCTTTAACGACGACCTGACCCAGTTCGATTTAACCCGCGTGCTCACCGGTTCCGAAGGGACGCTGGCGTTTATCACCGAGGCGCGGCTGGATATCACCCGCCTGCCGAAGGTGCGTCGTCTGGTGAACGTCAAATATGACTCTTTCGACTCCGCGCTGCGCAATGCGCCGTTTATGGTGGAGGCGAAAGCGCTGTCGGTTGAGACGGTCGACTCCAAAGTGCTCAACCTGGCCCGGGAAGATATTGTCTGGCACTCCGTCAGCGATCTCATTACCGACGTGCCGGACAAAGAGATGCTCGGTCTTAACATCGTGGAATTTGCTGGCGACGACGCGGAGCTGATTGAGAGCCAGGTCACCACGCTCTGCCAGCGACTGGATGAGCTGATTTCGCAGGGCGAAGGCGGCGTGATCGGCTGGCAGCTCTGTAACGATCTGGCCGGGATTGAGCGTATCTATGCGATGCGTAAAAAAGCCGTGGGTCTGCTCGGCAATGCGAAAGGGGCCGCGAAGCCCATTCCTTTTGCCGAAGATACCTGCGTGCCGCCTGAGCATCTGGCGGATTATATCGTCGAGTTTCGCGCCCTGCTGGACAGCCACGGCCTGAGCTACGGCATGTTTGGTCACGTCGATGCCGGGGTGCTGCACGTGCGTCCGGCGCTGGATATGTGCGACCCGCAGCAGGAGATCCTGATGAAGCAGATCTCCGACGACGTGGTGGCCTTAACCGCTAAATACGGCGGTCTGCTGTGGGGCGAGCACGGGAAAGGGTTCCGCGCGGAATACAGCCCGGCGTTCTTCGGCGAACAGCTCTATGCGGAGCTGCGCAAGGTGAAAGCGGCTTTCGACCCGCATAACCGCCTCAACCCGGGTAAAATCTGCCCGCCAGAAGGCGTGGACGCCCCCATGCTGCAGGTGGATGCCGTCAAGCGCGGCACCTACGACAGACAGATCCCGATTGCGGTGCGCTCCTCCTGGCGCGGTGCGATGGAGTGCAACGGCAACGGCCTGTGCTTTAACTTTGACGTGAAAAGCCCGATGTGCCCGTCGATGAAAATCACCAGCAACCGCATTCATTCGCCGAAAGGGCGGGCGACGCTGGTGCGCGAGTGGCTGCGTCTGCTGGCGGACCGTGGCGTCGATCCCCTGAAGCTGGAGCAGGAGCTGCCGGAAAAACGGGCCAGCCTGCGCTCGCTGATTGAGCGCACCCGCAACAGCTGGCATGCCAACAAGGGCGAGTATGATTTCTCCCATGAGGTGAAAGAGGCGATGTCCGGCTGTCTGGCCTGTAAAGCCTGCTCGACCCAGTGCCCGATTAAAATCGACGTCCCGGAATTCCGCTCGCGCTTCCTGCAGCTTTACCACACGCGCTACCTCCGCCCGGTGCGCGACCATCTGGTGGCAACGGTGGAAAGCTACGCGCCGCTGATGGCGCGCGCGCCGAAGACCTTCAACTTCTTTATCAACCAGCCGCTGGTGCGCAAGCTTTCCGAAAAGCATATCGGCATGGTCGATCTGCCGCTGCTGTCGGTGCCGTCTCTGCAGCGCCAGCTCGTCGGGCATCGTTCGGCGAACATGACCCTGGAGCAGCTGGAGGCGCTCACGCCTGAGCAAAAAGCGAAGGTAGTGCTGGTGGTGCAGGATCCGTTTACCAGCTACTACGATGCCCAGGTGGTTGCGGACTTTATCCGCCTGTCGGAAAAGCTGGGCTATCAGCCGGTTGTGCTGCCGTTCTCGCCCAACGGCAAGGCGCAGCACATTAAAGGCTTCCTGACGCGCTTTGCGAAGACCGCGCAGAAAACAGCTGACTTCTTAAACCGCGTGGCGCAACTCGGGATACCGATGGTCGGCGTCGACCCGGCGCTGGTGCTGTGCTACCGCGATGAATACAGGCAGACGCTGGGCGATAAGCGCGGTGATTTCCACGTCATGCTGGTGCACGAGTGGCTGCCGACGGCCCTGGAAGACAAAGCGGTTCAGGACGTCAGCGGTGAGCCGTGGTATCTGTTCGGACACTGCACGGAAGTCACCGCGCTGCCTGGTGCCCCCGCGCAGTGGGCGTCCGTCTTTGCCCGCTTCGGCGCGAAGCTGGAGAGCGTTAGTGTGGGCTGCTGCGGCATGGCCGGCACGTACGGACACGAAGTGAAAAACCACGCCAACTCGCTCGGCATTTATGAGCTGTCCTGGCATCAGGCGATGCAGCGCTTGCCGCGAAACCGCTGTCTGGCGACGGGATACTCCTGCCGCAGCCAGGTGAAACGGGTAGAGGGTAACGGCGTACGCCACCCATTGCAGGCTTTACTGGAGATAATTGGATGATCTGGAAACGTGCCGTGACGCTGCAGGCGCTGAACGCCATGGGCGAGGGGAATATGGTGGGGCTGCTGGATATCCTGTTCACCCGCATTGGCGACGATGACATTGAGGCCACCATGCCTGTCGATCATCGCACCCACCAGCCGTTTGGTTTATTGCACGGCGGTGCGTCCGTCGTGCTGGCCGAAACCCTGGGCTCGGTGGCGGGATATCTCTGTACCGAAGGGGAGCAGAAGGTGGTCGGACTCGAGGTGAATGCTAATCATATCCGCTCGGTACGCAGCGGGCGCGTGCGCGGCGTGTGCCGCGCGCTGCACGCCGGTAGTCGCCACCAGGTGTGGCAGATTGACATTCTCGACGAGCAGGATCGCCTGTGCTGCTCTTCAAGGTTGACGACAGCGGTCGTGTAAAGTTTTCAGATGTTTTGCCTTTGGTCAAAAACTAGCCAGCGGGTTGTGATATACTGGTCAGGTTTTGTACATAAGCGAGGACATCATGGATACTGAAATAACCCCAACACAGCTGGCAATTGAATATTTACGTCGCGATAAGAGCAATCTGTCCCCGGCGCAGTACCTGAAAAAGCTGAAACAGCTTGAGCTGGAATTTACAGATTTGCTGGCGCTCTCTTCGAATGAGCTGAAAGAAGAGATCTACTTTGCCTGGCGGTTGGGCGTTCACGTCCATTGAGAGAGTCATGTTGAAAAGGCCGCAACTGCGGCCTTTTTTGTGTCTGAGATTCAGTATTTAGCGGGGAGCTTGTTGATTTTGATAAGCCTGCCTTCTTCCATTTCGATAAATCCGCCGGTTTTTAAATCCGCCAGAATGCGCATCACGCCGCTTCGGGAGAGGTGGGTTTTATCCCTGATATACTTTTCCGCCGTCACGCTGAGCCGATAATCTTCCTCTTCCTCCGTCAGCTTTATTAACTGCTGGCGAATCATCTCATACGCCGTCGGCGCGCCCTGCGGCATCACGTTGTTATAGAGACGGCTATACACATACATGAGCTGTTGAGAGAGCAGTCCCCAAAGCGCCTTCTCTTTAATAATGGCATTCACCCTTTCTGTGGTGATCGTCCCGATCAGGCACGGGCTGACGGTCTTAAGATAATCACTAAAATAGATATCAGTGAGGTTAGCGAGGCCGAAAACAGCAGGGCTACAGGCCGTAGACAGCATCATGTTATCGCTTCTTCTGTAGACGGCGATGGTTCCTTCAAGAATTAAATAGCACATGCCCTGACCATTGACCTGCAGGTCCAGCCGCTCGCCGCGGGCGGTATGTCGCGTTGTGCAATCAGGTAACAGGTGTGAAATAAGCGCTTGCGCGTGGGGAGAACCCCGCTGAGACTTTTCTGGAAGGGACATGGTTGCCGACAGCCTTAAAAAAAACCTGGCTAATTATAGCGCTTCTCTTTGGGACGGGTAAGCGAGTTGCTTGTTATTGCATGATTCCGTACGCGATTGCCGGGTGGCGGTTACGGCACCCGGCATTTTCCTCAGACGTTCGCCGCACTTATCAGCCGCGACTTCATGGACTGATACGCCGACGCGGCATAGTCCTCCGCCCAGCGCTGGTCCTCAATCGCCTCCAGCTGCACCGCGCAGTACTTCGTTTCCGGGGTTTTGGAGATGGGATCGAGGTTGTCCTGGGTCAGCTCGTTGCAGGCGCCAATCCACCACTGATAGGTCATATAGACGGCCCCGGCGTTGATACGCTCGCTGATGCTGGCGCGGGTAATCACTTTCCCGCGACGTGAACGTACCCAGACCAGCTGCCCGTCAGTAATGCCCAGCTTTTCTGCATCGGCAGGGTTCATTTGCACCCGACCCGGCTCGTCGGCCAGGCTTTGCAGCGCGGCGCAGTTCCCGGTCATGGAGCGGCATGAGTAGTGGCCAACCTCGCGGACCGTACAGAGCACCAGCGGGAAATCCGCATCCGGAGTTTCCGCCGGCGCGCGCCACGGTGCGGCAAAGAGCTGCCCTTTACCGCTCGGGGTATCGAACTGATTATCTTTGTACAGGTACGGCGTACCGGGATGATCCAGCGTCGGGCACGGCCATTGAACGTGACCCATCTCGCCCATTTTTTCATACGTCACGCCGTAGAAGAGCGGGCACAGCTCGCGCATCTCGTCCCAGATCTGCTGGTTGGAGTCATAATGCATCGGATAGCCCATCTCGGTGGCGAGCAGGCTGATAATCTCCCAGTCGCGCTTCACGTTGCCGCTGGCTTCAATGGCTTTGCCAAAACGCTGGAAGCCGCGATCGGCACAGGTAAAGACGCCGCCGTGTTCACCCCATGAGGTAGCCGGAAGCAGAACGTCCGCCACCTCTGCCGTTTTGGTCATAAAGATGTCCTGAACCACGACAAACTCGAGCGCCTCAAAACCGCTGCGCACCAGGCCGAGATCGGCTTCGGTCTGAAGCGGGTCTTCCCCCATGATGTAATAGGCCTTCACCTTGCCTTCCAGCGCAAGGTGCGGCACTTCGGTAATGCGCGTCCCGACGCGATCGTCCATCGCATTGACGTCAATTCCCCAGGCGTCGGCGAACTTCTGCCTGACCGCCGGGTCAGTCACATCCTGATAGCCGGGGAACATATTCGGCAGAACGCCCATATCGCAGGCACCCTGGACGTTGTTCTGACCGCGCACCGGCCCGACGCCGACGGCGGGGCGACCGAGATTCCCGGTCAGCAGCGCCAGGCTGGACAGCCCTTTGACCACGTCAACGGCCTGACCAAACTGGGTCACGCCCATTCCCCACATCACGGTAGCAGAAGGAGCCGCCGCGAACGTGCGCATCGCCTGGCGGACATCACGGGCGGGGATGCCGGTAAGATGTTCGACCTTCTCAGGCGCATAGTCTTTTACCGTTTGCCGGTAGGCCTCAAGCCCTTCCGTAAAGCGCGCCACGTAGCTTTTGTCGTACAGCTCCTCTTCCAGCAGCACATAGCCAAAGGCGTTCACCAGCGCCATGTTGCTGCCGTTTTTCAGCTGAAGATGTTGGTCGGCAATACGCGCCGTTTCAATACGGCGCGGATCGCAGACAATAATTTTTGCGCCGTTTTCACGCGCTTTCAGCACGCGGCGGGCAACGATAGGGTGGGAGTCCGCGCAGTTATAGCCAAACACCAGCAGGCATTTTGAGTTTTCAATATCGTTAATGGCGTTGCTCATCGCGCCGTTGCCGAGCGTTTCCTGTAAACCCGCCACGGACGGACCATGACAGACGCGCGCGCAGCAGTCCACGTTGTTGGTGTTCAGCACCGCGCGGGCAAACTTTTGCATCACGTAGTTGGTTTCATTGCCGGTGCCGCGAGAGGAGCCGGTGGTCATGATCGACCGCGGCCCGTGCTGCGCTTTAATGCTGCTGAGCCTGTGGGCGGTGTAGCGGATCGCCTCTTCCCAGGTAACGGGGGTGAAGGCTTCGCCTTTGCGGTAGCGGATCATGGGCTGGGTAAGGCGGGGGGTGAGAAGACGGGTGTCGTTGAGGAAGTCCCAGCCGTAAAACCCTTTCAGACATAAGGTGCCCTGGTTTGTGACCCCCTCTGCCGCTTCGGCACGGATGATACGGTTATTTTCAACGACAAGGTTCAATTTACAGCCTGCACCGCAGTACGGGCAGACGCTGGCGATCTTTTTCATCAATAACAGACCTGTTAAGAAATGAAGCAAAGTTGACTGGAAAAACCAGTCCCGTATGCGGAGATAAGCAGAAAGCGTGCCAGGTTGGCTTTGCGTGAATTACAGGGTGTTATGGGGGAGGGCGCGTGTCATCGTCAGGCCGATCGTCAGTTTTGACGATGACACGTTAGGGGGCGCGGCGGGCAGGAACTCAGAGATCGTCCATGGTGTAACCCACCACGATTTCCAGCGTCTTACGAATCACATCCGCCTGAACCACGTCGTTGGTGGATTCCAGCGTCTGAATGAGCCAGAGGATGATCGCTTTATTGGAAAGATGACCTTCGGAGGCCAGAACACAGCGTACTGCAGTAGAAAAAATAGCGGACTCTTCAGCAAAACGATCGCCTGCATGGCGGAAATACTCCGCCAGCGCACTGTCTAAAAAAGCAGAGTGATATTCGGGTTGAAGCTGAATATTTTGTCTCATTTGTTCTCACCGTAGCTGTTAAATTGCAGTCAATGTATTTTTTTGGGATCGGACGGTTTTCCACTTCCAAATAACGGCACTACATTGTCTCGGTTATCGTTGAGAGATCCCTCTCTTTTTGTTCGTCCTTGCGCGGTTCTGCGACGTGTAAAGGCGATGCTGTTTGAGCCGATCTCGGCAATCACCATCGCAAGTGTCTCCCGCCGCTGGGGATCCTTTTCATGTTCTTTCATGACCCGCAGACGCTGTAGCAAGCCTTCTGTTGTCACCGGCCCCCGCTCTTTCAGAAGAGAGAGAACGGCTTCACCGATAAGCTGGTCTATCAGTCGGTCTGCGTTACTGCGATTCATATCCTTACCGTTCGAAGAGCAGACCAAGCAGCATGTGGTAATGCTCTTCCTCTTCCGGGCCGTCGGCCTTTTCGAGGCGACTCAGCAATTTTGTACAAAGCGATTTGCGATTAAGGTTTCGCCCGTCGCTGAGAATTTCAACAACCACCTGGCCCAGCGTTTCCTGTTGGGTCGGAAGCGCGGCTTTTTCGAAGTACTGTGCGATTGCTGCTGCGGAATCTGCGACGTAACCTTTCTGCTGCATGTTTCGCTCCTGTAAAATTTTGTAATCAGTAACGTTACATTTAAGGTATACACAATTTCCAAATCTGTACATCTAAAATGTACAGATTTTTAGATTTTTTTCGATATATCTTATAAATCATTTATTTTTCATTGCGTTGGGTTGGCGTTGTGATGGGGGTAGAGTGCAGGATATATTGTACAAAAAGCGCATGTGCTGGTAAGTTGTACAGCCGAGTCAAACGGTCTCATTAACTG
Organism: Enterobacter cloacae complex sp. IR53041; assembly: GCF_049238285.1. NCBI lineage: Bacteria > Pseudomonadati > Pseudomonadota > Gammaproteobacteria > Enterobacterales > Enterobacteriaceae > Enterobacter > Enterobacter cloacae complex sp. IR53041. The sequence continues at coordinate 204,528 of NZ_JBMKHB010000002.1, forward strand.
CCGTAAATGGTTGAGATGTAAATTATTTGTCAGGCAATTAATGTGCTATAAATAAACATTCCCCACGTCTTTTGTGGCCAAAACCCTAACCCCCCAGGAATAGCATGCTCACAACCATCATTTACCGCAGTCATATCTGCGAGGACGTTCCAGTGAAAGCGCTGGAAGCAATGGTCGCTGCTGCAAATCGTAAAAATCGGCAATCCAATGTCACGGGGATCCTGCTGTTTAACGGCACACATTTTTTTCAACTGCTTGAAGGGCCGGTGGAGCACGTTTCGGCTATCTATGAGCAGATCTGCAACGACCCGCGCCACCATAACGTGGTCGAGTTAATGCGCGATCACGGCCCTGTCCGGCGTTTTGGCAACGTGGGTATGGAGCTTTTTGATTTGCGCCACTTCGACCGGGACGAGGTGCTGCAGCAGATACTTAATAAGGGGACGACACGCTACCAGCTGGCCTATAACGATCGCCCTCTGCAGTTTTTCCGCACCTTTGTCGAGGCCACGGAAAAAGCGAACTATTTTGAACTGCCGCCTGCGGATACATGGGATTTCGTACGCGAAGAGACGCGTTTGTCCGCGCAGCCTGAGGTGGTCGCGAAAGGGGCGGATTGCAGCTTCGCGTTCCAGCCGATAGTCGATCCGTTTATGCAGCAGGTTGTCTCCTGGGAGGCGCTTCTCCGCACCCCGTCCGGCGACTCGCCGGGGGCCTATTTCGCCAGCCTTCCGCAGGAGGAAGTGTACACCTCTGATTTGCAGAGCAAGCAGGTGGCTCTGTCTATGGCCAGCGCGCTGGGGTTACAGGACCAGACGTTATCCCTGAACCTGCTGCCTATGACGCTGGTTAACATTCCCAACGCCGTGGATTTTCTGCTCACCGCGATTGAAGCAAACGGGTTTGTACCTGAGCAAATCGTGGTGGAGTTCACCGAGAGCGAAGCCATTTCCCGTTTTGATGAATTCACGGATTCGGTCAGGCAGTTAAAAAGCGCGGGTATCAGCGTGACGATCGATCACTTTGGTGCCGGTTTTGCCGGGCTGCAGCTGCTGGCCCACTTCCAGCCTGACAGAATTAAGATTAATCGCGATCTGGTCGCGAACGTGCATAAAAGTGGCCCCCGACAGGCCATCATTCAGGCGATCATCAAATGCTGTTCCTCGCTTGAAATCCAGTTCTGCGCGGTGGGGGTAGAGAAGGCAGAAGAGTGGATGTGGCTGGAGTCTGCGGGAATTTCCCAGTTCCAGGGGCATCTTTTTGCCAGCCCCCGGCACGGCGGTATTCCAGCCATTGCCTGGCCGGAGAAAAAGTTCGAATTGTGATAAAGCTGTACACAATCTGGCAGTCGTTACTGTACGAACGGTAAATTTTATACAACAATGTATTAACAGGTGGATGGGGTGGTAAGCCATTCACCCGTTCAAAATGCGGTCTTAGTTATACAAATGGTTTGTACAATCTGATAAGGTTGGTGCAGTTAGGTATGGAAGTTCTGAGCGTGAGGGAGTTAATGGCCTATTACAGTATCGGCGAAGTGGCCGAACGATGCGGTATCAACCCCGTTACGCTGCGTGCCTGGCAGCGCCGTTATGGATTGTTGAAGCCGCAGCGCAGCGAAGGGGGCCATCGTCAGTTTGACGATGAAGATATCCTGCGTATAGAAGAGATCAAACGCCTGATGAAGAGCGGCGTTTCGGTCGGGAAAGTAAAAGCCTTGCTGGAAAACAAGGAAGTGTTGACTCAGGGCAACTGGGTCTCGTTCCAGGAAGAGATGATGACCGTTCTGCGCTACGCCAGCCCGGCAAAGCTGCGCGCCAAAATTGGCGAGTTCCGCCGCGATCACCCGATAGATTCCCTGATTGACAATATCATTTCTCCCGTCCGTCAGCGGATGAACCAGGACCAAAATACCGTGCGTCACATGGCGAGCCTGTTAGACGGAGTTCTGATTGAATTCGCGATTGCAAGCCTGGCGGAGTCCCGTAAGAAAGCCGGTAAAGACGCGCTCCTGATCGGCTGGGAGTGCGATGACCGCACCCATCTGTGGCTCGAAGCCGCGCGCTTAGCGCAGAAGGGCTGGCACATCGACGTCCTGGCAGAACCGATTGATTCGCCGCGTCCTGAACTGTTCCCGGGACAAAAAATCTTCGTCTGGACGGGGAAATCCCCAACGCCTCGACAGCAGGAACAGCTCGACCACTGGCGTGAACAGGGGTTTGCTGTCTCATTTCATCATTAAGTGTAAGAGGCCTTGAGGGCCTTTTTTTATTTTTGTCACTTTCCATGCAAAAGCTATCTCAAAAATAGGCATTTCCAATGCATATTTTACGTTTCTCCTCTCCTGCCCGAATGCCACGACGAAATGCATTATTAATCAATGCATTGAACAATTAAATCCATCCTGCCTGCATCTTGTCACAGGGTCTATGCTTAATAAAAGTAGGCAAAAAGGGCGGTTTAGCCGAATGCCCCTGCTGACAGAGGGTTGAAGTGATAATCGTTATCACTAACATGGTGTTATGCCCTGATGGCTTATCAGATGAGGTGGACCTATGGAACTGCATTCAGAAACCTTTAATCCTGCCGATTTCGCCTGGCGCGGGTTAACGCTCACGCCAGCGGCGGCGGCACATATTCACGAGCTGGTGGCGAAAAAGCCCGAGATCCTTGGCGTGCGTTTAGGTGTCAAACAGACCGGCTGCGCAGGTTTCGGTTACGTGCTTGATACCGTCACCGAACCCGAGAAAGATGACCTGGTGTTCGAGACCGACGGCGCAAAATTGTACGTCGCGCTGCAGGCCATGCCCTTTATCGATGGCACCGAAGTGGACTACGTCCGCGAAGGCTTAAATCAGTTATTCAAATTTCATAACCCGAAAGCCCAGAACGAATGCGGCTGCGGCGAAAGCTTTGGGGTATAGGCGGAACTATGTCTCGTAATACTGAAGCAACGAGTGAAGTAAATACCTGGAGCGGCGGGCACCTCAACTATAAAGAGGGGTTCTTCACCCAGCTGCAGACCGATGAGCTGGCAAAAGGCATCAACGAGGATGTCGTGCGGGCTATTTCGGCGAAACGTAACGAGCCCGAGTGGATGCTGGAGTTTCGCCTGAGTGCCTACCGCGCCTGGCTGGAGATGGAAGAGCCGCACTGGCTGAAAGCGCATTATGACAAGCTGAACTACCAGGATTACAGCTACTACTCCGCGCCGTCCTGCGGCAGCTGTGATGACACCTGCGCCTCGCAGCCCGGCGCGGTGCAGCAAACCGGCGCGGAGAACAGTTTCCTCAGCAAAGAGGTGGAAGAAGCCTTTAACCAGCTGGGCGTACCGGTGCGCGAAGGGAAAGAGGTGGCGGTGGATGCTATCTTTGACTCGGTCTCGGTGGCGACCACCTACCGTGAGAAGCTGGCAGAGCAGGGGATCATTTTCTGCTCCTTCGGCGAAGCGATTCACGATCATCCGGAACTGGTGAAAAAGTACATCGGGACCGTTGTGCCTTCAAACGATAACTTCTTTGCGGCGCTTAACGCGGCGGTGGCCTCGGACGGTACCTTTATTTACGTGCCGAAAGGCGTGCGCTGTCCGATGGAGCTTTCAACCTATTTCCGTATTAATGCCGAAAAAACCGGCCAGTTCGAACGTACCATTCTGGTGGCCGATGAGGGGAGCTACGTCAGCTACATCGAAGGGTGCTCTGCCCCGGTCCGCGACAGCTATCAGCTGCACGCGGCGGTGGTGGAGGTCATCATCCATAAAGACGCCGAGGTGAAATACTCGACGGTGCAAAACTGGTTCCCGGGCGACGGCAATACTGGCGGTATCCTGAACTTCGTGACCAAGCGTGCGCTGTGCGAAGGGGAAAACAGCAAGATGTCGTGGACCCAGTCCGAAACCGGCTCGGCCATCACCTGGAAATACCCGAGCTGCATCCTGCGCGGGGATAACTCCATCGGCGAGTTTTACTCGGTGGCGCTCACCAGCGGTCATCAGCAGGCGGATACCGGCACCAAGATGATCCACATTGGTAAAAACACCAAATCGACCATTATCTCGAAAGGTATCTCCGCCGGACACAGCCAGAATAGCTATCGCGGGCTGGTGAAAATCATGCCGACGGCGACCAATGCGCGAAACTTCACCCAGTGTGACTCGATGCTGATTGGCGCTGACTGCGGGGCGCATACCTTCCCATACGTCGAATGCCGTAATAATACGGCCCAGCTGGAGCACGAGGCGACCACGTCACGGATTGGGGAAGATCAGCTCTTCTACTGCCTGCAGCGCGGGATCAGCGAAGAGGATGCCATCTCGATGATCGTAAACGGCTTCTGTAAGGACGTGTTCTCTGAACTGCCGCTGGAATTTGCCGTTGAAGCCCAGAAACTCCTCGCCATCAGTCTTGAACACAGCGTCGGTTAAGGAAAGCACATGTTAAGCATTAAAGATTTACAGGTCAGCGTAGAAGATAAAGCCATCCTGCGTGGCCTCAATTTTGACGTCAAGCCGGGCGAAGTCCACGCCATCATGGGGCCGAACGGTTCCGGGAAAAGTACGCTTTCTGCGACGCTGGCGGGACGCGAAGATTATGAGGTGACCCACGGCTCGGTCGAATTTAACGGCAAAGATCTGCTGGAGATGTCGCCGGAAGACCGCGCGGGAGAGGGCATCTTCATGGCCTTCCAGTATCCGGTAGAAATCCCCGGCGTCAGCAACCAGTTCTTCCTGCAAACCGCGCTCAACGCGGTGCGGAAATACCGGGGGCTGGAGGCGCTCGACCGCTTCGACTTCCAGGATTTAATGGAAGAGAAAATCAAGCTGCTGAAAATGCCGGAAGATCTGCTGACCCGCTCGGTGAACGTCGGTTTTTCCGGCGGCGAGAAAAAGCGAAACGACATTCTGCAGATGGCGGTGCTGGAGCCCGAGCTGTGCATTCTGGATGAGACCGACTCCGGTCTGGATATCGACGCCCTGAAGATTGTCGCCGACGGGGTGAACGCCCTGCGCGACGGCAAGCGCTCGTTTATTATCGTCACCCACTACCAGCGCATTCTGGACTACATCAAGCCGGATTACGTCCACGTGCTTTACCAGGGACGCATTGTGAAATCCGGTGATTTCACGCTGGTTAAACAACTGGAGGAGCAGGGTTATGGCTGGCTTACCGAACAGCAGTAATGCGCTCCAGCAGTGGCACCGGCTGTTTGAAGCCCAGGGCGGCACGCGCTCCGAGCAGGCGCAGCAGCATCTGCAGCAGATGCTGCGTCTTGGCCTGCCGACGCGTAAGCATGAGAACTGGAAGTACACCCCGCTTGATGGCTTGCTGAACGCCGAGTTTGTGACCCGCCTGGCGGATCTCACGCCTGCACAGCGTGACGCGCTGGCAGTGGGCGTGGATGCCGTGCGCCTGGTGTTTGTCGACGGTCAGTTCCGCCCTGAGCTGAGCGACACGCTCCAGGAGAGCGGCTTTGAGATTGAGATAAACGACGATCGCCAGCGCCTGAACGCCCCGGTTCAGCCTGAGATCTTTCTGCACCTGACCGAAAGCCTGGCCCGCAGCGTGACGCATATCGGCGTGAAGCGTAACCAGCGTCCGGCCAAACCGCTGCTGCTGATGCACATCACTCAGGGTCTGGACGGCGACGAAATCAACACCGCGCACTATCGCCACCATCTTGAGCTGGCGGAGGGGGCGGAGGCCACGGTCATCGAACACTACGTCAGCCTCAATGAGACACGTCACTTTACCGGGTCGCGACTGACGATGAACGTGGCGGCGAATGCCCAGCTACACCACATCAAGCTGGCTTTTGAGAATGCGCAGAGCCACCACTTTGCCCATAACGACATTGTCCTGGGACAGGATGCCGCCGCGTACAGCCACAGCTTCCTGCTTGGCGGGGCGGTGCTGCGCCACAACACCAGCACGCAACTTAACGGTGAAAACACCACGCTGCGCATCAACAGCCTGGCGATGCCGGTTAAATCAGAAGTGTGTGACACGCGCACCTGGCTGGAGCACAACAAAGGCTACTGCAACAGCCGCCAGCTGCATAAAACCATCGTGAGCGATAAAGGGCGTGCGGTGTTTAACGGCCTGATTAACGTGGCGCAGCACGCCATTAAAACCGACGGGCAGATGACCAACAACAATCTGCTGTTAGGTCGCCTTGCAGAGGTGGACACCAAGCCGCAGCTGGAGATCTACGCCGACGACGTGAAATGCAGCCACGGTGCGACGGTCGGGCGAATCGACGACGAGCAGATGTTCTACCTGCGCTCGCGCGGCATCGACCAGCAGGCGGCGCAGAAAATGATTATCTTCGCGTTTGCCGCCGAATTGACGGAAGCGCTGCACGATGGTCAGTTAAAACTGCAGGTGCTGGATCGGATCGGTCAGCGCCTGCCTGGAGGCGAAGCATGAGTTTTCCCGTCGAAAAAGTACGGGCAGATTTCCCGGTTCTGACCCGTGAAGTAAACGGTCTGCCGCTGGCCTACCTGGACAGCGCGGCTAGCGCGCAGAAGCCGAATCAGGTGGTGGATGCCGAAGCCGAGTTTTATCGCCACGGCTATGCAGCCGTGCATCGCGGTATCCATACCCTGAGCGCCGAGGCGACCCAGCGGATGGAAAACGTGCGCACGCAGCTTGCCGCTTTTCTTAACGCCCGCTCGCCGGAAGAACTGGTCTTTGTTCGCGGGACCACCGAAGGGATCAACCTTGTTGCTAACAGCTGGGGCAACGCGCAGGTCCACGCGGGCGATAACATCATCATCACCCAGATGGAGCACCACGCCAATATCGTGCCGTGGCAGATGCTCTGCGAGCGCGTGGGCGCCCAGCTGCGGGTGATCCCGCTAAACGCTGACGGGACGCTTCAGCTTGAGCAGCTTGACCTCTTGCTGGACGACCGCACGCGGCTGGTGGCGGTTACCCAGGTCTCCAACGTGCTGGGGACAGAAAACCCGGTGGCAGAGATCGTCGAGAAGGCCCATCAGGCGGGCGCAAAGGTCCTGATTGACGGTGCCCAGGCGGTAATGCACCACGCGCTGGATGTGCAGGCGCTGGACTGTGATTTCTACGTCTTTTCAGGCCACAAGCTCTATGGGCCGACCGGGATTGGCGTGCTGTATGTGAAAGAAGAGATCCTGCAGCCGATGCCGCCGTGGGAAGGGGGCGGGTCGATGATCGCCACTGTCAGCCTGACGGAAGGGACGACCTACGCGCGCGCGCCGTGGCGTTTTGAGGCGGGCACGCCCAACACCGGGGGGATTATCGGCCTGGGGGCGGCGGTGTCTTACGTTTCCGCAATCGGCCTGGACGCCATCCAGGAGTACGAACAGCTGCTGATGCACTACGCGCTGCAGGAGCTTGCCAGCGTGCCGGATCTTACCCTGTATGGCCCGGCCGACCGCCATGGCGTGATTGCGTTTAACCTTGGGAAACACCACGCCTATGACGTGGGCAGCTTCCTTGATAACTACGGCGTGGCTGTCCGCACCGGGCACCACTGCGCCATGCCGCTGATGGCGTTTTACCAGGTACCGGCAATGTGCCGCGCATCGCTGGTGATGTACAACACGACGGAAGAGGTCGACAGGCTGGTGGCGGGGCTCAAGCGCATTCACCAGCTGCTGGGCTAACGGAGAGGCAAAAGATGGCAGAGCTGCCGGACAAAGATAAATTACTGCGCAACTTCTCGCGTTGCGCAAACTGGGAAGAGAAGTATCTCTATATCATCGAGCTGGGACAGCGTTTGCCGCCGCTCGGTGAAGAGGCGCACAGGCCGGAGAACAGTATTCAGGGCTGCCAGAGCCAGGTGTGGATTGTGATGGCGCAGTCGGATGACGGCACGATTGAATTGCGCGGCGACAGCTATGCCGCCATTGTAAAAGGGCTTATTGCGGTCGTCTTTAGCCTTTACCAGCAGATGTCTGCGCAGGATATCGTCGCGTTCGATGTTCGTCCGTGGTTTGAAAAAATGGCCTTAACCCAACACCTCACCCCGTCCCGCTCTCAGGGACTGGAAGCGATGATTCGCGCCATCCGCGCCAAAGCTGCAATCCTTAGCTAGACTTACAGAACAGCATTCATTCTGTTTCGCGAGGTGGTTCCCGCCTCGCTGGTTTTTCAGCTTTCTGGCGTTCTGTCAGTGAATAAGGAATCTCAGCATGAAGCGCGCGTCTTTCATCACTCTATTACTTCTCAGTTCGCTTGGAGCCCTTCATTCGGCCCGCGCGATGGACTATCCGTTGCCGCCCGCAGGCAGTCGTCTGATTGGGCAAAATCAAACCTATACGATACAGGAAGGGGATAATAAGCTGCAGACCATCGCTCGCCGGTTTAATACGGCGGCGCAGGTGATCCTGGAAACCAACAATACCATTGCGCCGGTAAACCCTGCGCCGGGAACCGTGATTACCATTCCGTCGCAAATGCTGCTGCCGGATACGACGCGCGAGGGGATTGTGGTCAATCTTGCTGAGCTGCGGCTCTACTACTTCCCGCCGGGGCAAAACATTGTTCAGGTTTATCCCCTGGGAATTGGCCAGCTGGGGCTGGAAACGCCGGTGACAACCACGCGGGTGAGCCAGAAGATCCCGAACCCCACCTGGACGCCCACGCCGGGCATCAGAGCACGCTCTCTGGAGCAGGGGATTAAACTGCCTCCGGTAGTCCCTGCCGGGCCAAATAACCCCCTGGGGCGCTTCGCGCTGCGTTTAGGCGTGGGTAATGGGGAATATCTGATCCACGGTACCAGCGCGCCGGACAGCGTCGGCCTGCGGGTCAGCTCTGGCTGTATGCGAATGAACGCCCCGGACATTAAGGCGCTGTTCGAACAGGTGCGGGTGGGCACGCGGGTGCAGATTATTAATGAACCCGTGAAGTTTTCCGTGGAGCCGGATGGTAAACGCTATATTGAGGTCCACCGTCCGCTGGCGCAGGTAGAAGGGGAAAATCCGCAGGTCTCGCCAATTACTCATTCTGCCGACTTTGCGGCCTTTGTTTCTCAGGCAGGAAGCGATAAGGCGCTGATTGATAAAGCGCTGTCACGTCGTGCCGGGATCCCGGTTATCGTGTCGTCCGGTAGCGGCCCGTCAGCCAGCAATAGCGTGTTGTCGGTGCAGAACAGCCGGGTGTCTGCTGCGGTGGCGGAAGATGAAGGGGAGAGGGTGACGCAGTAGGCGTTTGACGCAGGCAAAAAAAATGGCGCACAATGTGCGCCATTTTATTAACAGGTACTATTACTTACGGTATTTAGTAGCCTGGTTGTCCAGACGCTGGTTAGCGCGAGCTGCGTCGTCTTTAGCAGCCTGAACGTCGGAACGCATTGCGTTCACGTCGTTGCTCAGCTGGTCAACTTTAGCGTTCAGAGTCTGAACGTCAGAAGACAGCTGATCGATTTTAGCGTTGCTGGAGCAACCAGCCAGCAGAGTAGAACCCAGGATTACCGCGCCCAGTACCAGTTTAGTACGATTCATTATTAATACCCTCTAGATTGAGTTAATCTCCATGTAGCGTTACAAGTATTACACAAAGTTTTTTGGGTTGAGAATATTTTTTTGATGGGAATACACCTATTTTTGATCGTTCGCTCAAAGAAGCACCGAATCAGCCCTTTTCGGGCAAAAATCTAAGGAAAAAAAGGCATTTATCATCGGATTCATCTTAGATAATTCGCAATTAAATAGAAAAACCCGATTTGCATTTTGAATGCGTTTGGCTAATGCCGGGAATAAAAAAAGCGCCCAATGGGCGCTTTTTATCCAAATTAGTTCGTTCGGGAATTATTACAGCACGTGAACAGATGCGGTATTGGTGGTGCCGCTTGGTACCAGGGCGCCAGAAACCATGACCACAACGTCGCCTTTCTGTGCCAGACCGCTTTCCAGAGCCAGTGCTTTACCCTGAATGTAGAAATCGTCAGTAGAGGCGATCTCTTTAACCAGGTGCGCAACGACGCCTTTGCTCAGCACCAGCTGACGAGCGGTGGTTTCGTTGGTGGTCAGGGCCAGGATGGTCGCATCCGGGAAGTATTTACGCACGGCGCGCGCAGATTTACCGCCCTGAGTGGCAACCACAATCAGTGGTGCTTCCAGTTTCTCAGCGGTTTCTACCGCACCGCGACATACTGCTTCGGTGATACGCAGCTTGCGGCTGTCGTTATTGAAGTCCAGACGGCTGGTCATCACGCGGTCAGTACGTTCACAGATGGTCGCCATGATGCCGACCGCTTCCAGCGGGTATTTACCTTTCGCGGATTCACCGGACAGCATAACGGCATCAGTACCGTCGAGGATGGCGTTTGCCACGTCGCCTGCTTCAGCGCGGGTTGGGCGTGGGTTTTTGATCATGGAGTCCAGCATCTGCGTTGCGGTGATAACCACTTTACGCGCGCGCACACACTTCTCGATCATCATCTTCTGCGCGAAGATCACTTCTTCAACCGGGATTTCAACGCCCAGGTCACCACGTGCAACCATGATGCCGTCAGACGCTTCGAGGATTTCGTCGAAGTTGTTCAGGCCTTCCTGGTTTTCGATTTTGGAGATGATCTGAATCTTCTCGCCGCCGTGTGCTTTCAGGTGCTCACGGATTTCAACCACGTCGGAACGCTTACGGATGAAGGAGGCCGCGACGAAGTCAACGCCTTGCTCGCAGCCGAAGATCAGGTCCTGTTTGTCTTTTTCAGCCAGGGCTGGCAGCGCGATGGAGACGCCCGGCAGGTTAACGCCTTTGTTTTCGCCCAGGTCGCCGTTGTTCAGCACTTTACAGATAACTTTGTTGCCTTCGATAGCGGTGACTTCCATACCGATCAGGCCATCGTCGACCAGCACGGTGTTACCGACGGACAGATCGCTGGTGAAGCCTTCGTAGGTCACTGCAACGATTTCGCTGTTGCCGATAACGGATTTGTCGGTGGTGAAGGTGAAGGTCTGGCCCGCTTTCAGAGAGACGTCGTTACCGCCTTCCAGCTTGATGGTACGGATTTCTGGACCTTTGGTATCCAGCAGGATGGCCGCTTTTTTACCGGTCTTGCTCATCACGTTGCGCAAGTTCTGGATGCGCTGGCCGTGTTCTGCGTAGTCGCCGTGGGAGAAGTTCAGACGCATCACGTTCATGCCGGCATCCAGCATTTTGCTTAGCATCTCTTCAGATTCGGTTTTCGGGCCGATAGTACAAACAATTTTCGTCTTTTTCATGACAGTCTTAGTCTTTAAGTTGGGAAGGATATGGAAATCTCGCTCCGGGGGCGCACCGCCGCGGAGTCAAACCTGTGTTGCAAAAGAGTATATGACACGCACTAAGGATAGGAGACATCAAATGAGCGTGCAGAAGAAAGTGTGCCTGAGTGACAGCCCAACGAAGGAGAGGAGAAGTTGTACGTTGTTGTTTGTATTCCAAGCGCTGAAACCATTCACCAGGGATTAGGCGCGCATTATACGCTGATTTTAAGATAAAAGGAAAATGGAAACGGTGTTTCAGAAATAATCTGTGCTGTTTCACATAATATTGTTATCAAGGCGTTAAGCCATGATGACAACTTATCGCGGCAGGTGAGGGACCTGCCGCACTTTGCTTATTTTTGCAGCGCCTGGCTGAGGTCGGCAATCAGGTCTTTAGGATCTTCAATCCCCACCGACAGGCGGATCAGCTGCGGCACAATGCCGTTCGCCAGACGTTGCTCAAGCGGAATTGAGGCGTGGGTCATGCTGTAAGGCTGGCTCACCAGACTTTCCACGCCGCCCAGGCTTTCCGCAAGGGTGAACAACTTCAGGTTGCGGATCACCTCGGTGGCGCGTTGCGCATCGCCTTTTACCACGACGGAAATCATGCCACCGGGCAGCGCCATCTGCGTGCGGGCAAGCTGGTACTGCGGATGCGATTCCAGTCCTGGATAGTACACGTTTTCGACCAGCGGATGCTGCTCCAGCCATTGCGCAATCGCCAGCGCGTTGGTGCTGTGCTTTTCGACCCTCAGCGCGAGCGTGCGAATACCGCGCAGCGTCAGGAAGCTGCTGAACGGATCCAGAACGCCGCCCACCGCGTTCTGCAGATAGCCGAGCTTGTCCGCCAGCGCCTTGTTATCGCCCACCACCGCCAGCCCGGCGACGACGTCAGAGTGGCCGTTAAGGTATTTAGTGGCCGAGTGCACCACGATATCGAACCCGGACTCCAGCGGACGGTGGATCACCGGCGACGCGAAGGTGTTATCCGCCACGCTGATGACGTTATGACGACGGGCGATCGCCGCAATCGCCGCCAGATCCGCCAGCTTCAGCAGCGGGTTGGTTGGCGTTTCGACCCAGACCATACGCGTTTCCGGGCGAATGGCGGCCTCGAGCCCGGCCAGGTCGTCCGGTTTAACCCAGCTAACCTGCAGCCCGGTGCTGCGCTTGCGCACGTTTTCAATCAGGCGGTACGTCCCGCCGTATACGTCATCAATGGCGACAATATGGCTGTCTTTATCCAGCAGTTCGAGCACCGTGGCGATGGCCGCCAGACCGGAGGCAAAAGCGTAGCCGCGCGTGCCGCCTTCCAGTTCGGCAATCGCCGTTTCCAGCGCATGGCGGGTAGGGTTGCCGCTGCGGGAGTACTCGTAGCCGGTATGCTCCCCGGGCGCGGGTTGCGCAAACGTCGAGGTGGCGTAAATTGGCGGCATAACGGCGCCGTGCTGGTCGTTAAATTCGCCGCTGTGAACGCTGAGGGTGGCCAGATTTTTCATCATTGATTCCTTTATTGCTGTAGACGGTTGCGCCAGGCGGTCAGAACGTCGCTGCGCGTAATCAGACCGAGAAAACGGTCGTTGTCATTAATGACGGCCACCAGGCCGCGGTCGAAGATGGCGTGCAGGGCGCTTTCCGGCGCGTGCTTGTCAAGGAACTCGACCTGATGCGTCATGGCTGCCGTCACCGGCAGCGCGAAGCGATCGCCGTCGCCGCCGATATGCCGCAGGAGATCCCACTCGTCGATAATGCCCACCACCTTGCCGTTCTCCAGCACCGGCAGCTGGGAGATGTCATACAGACGCATGCGCGCCAGGACGGTGGAAAGCGTGTCGTCCGGGGCCGCGGTGACGGTGGCACCTTCGTCGTGGCGCAGGGCGATGTAGTCGGAGAGATCGCCGGCCTGAGGACGCGTGATGAGCCCCTGCTGTCGCATCCAGTCGTCGTTAAACATCTTCGAAAGATATTTATTGCCGCTGTCGCAGGCGAAGGTCACCACGCGCTTCGGCGTGGTCTGCGCCTGGCAATACTTCAGCGCGGCCGCCAGCAGCGTGCCGCTGGAGGAGCCCGCCAGAATGCCTTCCGTTTTCAGCAGCTCGCGCGCGGTGGTGAACGCTTCGCGGTCGGTGATGCGCCAGGCGCGATTGACGCCTTCAATGTGGGCCAGCGGAGGAACAAAGTCTTCGCCAATTCCCTCAACCAGCCAGGAGCCCGCGTCGTGGTAGCGTCCGGTTTCCACCTGGTCGGCAAGAACGGATCCGGCCGGGTCAGCCAGGACAAATTCCGTGTGCGGAGAGTGCTCGGCGAACCACGCCTGCAGGCCGCCCAGCGTGCCGCCTGAGCCGACACCCACGACGATGGCGTCGATCCTGCCGTCAAGCTGTTCATACAGCTCAGGCGCCGTGGTGGTGCGGTGCGCCAGCGGGTTGGCTTCGTTGTTGAACTGGTCGATATAAAACGCGCCCGGCAGTTCGTTAGCCAGACGCTGGGCGTAATCCTGGTAATAGGCAGGATGGCCTTTGTTAACGTCGGAGCGGGTCAGCACCACCTGGGCACCCAGCGCGCGCAGGTGGAAAATCTTCTCGCGGCTCATTTTGTCCGGCACTACCAGGATCAGCGAGTAGCCTTTTTGGGCGGCGATCAGGGCCAGGCCGAGACCGGTATTGCCCGCCGTGGCTTCAATTATCGTGCCGCCAGGCTGCAGCTTACCGGTACGTTCCGCTTCGTTAATCATCGACAGCGCAACGCGATCCTTAATGGAGCCGCCAGGATTTTGGTTTTCCAGCTTCAGAAAGAGCGAGCAGGGACCGGTATCAAACTTATGCAGCTGGATCAGCGGGGTACGACCAATCAGTTCGGTGACGGAGTGATAAATCGTCATGATGTTTTCCTTTCTGGATGTCATGACGGGATGATAGGGCGGTGAAATTTTCTCAATAAAGAACCATTCACTGCTTTTTAGAACAGAAAGGAATATAAATGATGTTTTTGGATGTCAGGACAGCAAGACGTAAAGTTGTCTGGATGTGAGGATGGCTATATACGCATAAAATGCTGCAAAAATGAGCGTTTTTGCAGGGTGTCAGCCAGCAGATATACATCAGGCAGATAATCATTGCTGAAATTCATCTAAATGCTTCCCACCCGGTAAATCCGCTATTTATTCCCCAAAGTTATAACACATTCTTTTTTGTTCATTTAAAAGCTGATAACGCCTGTTTACTATCGTTTGGACATCCATACTGCTAAACCGCCGCGGGCGGCACGGATAACGAATAAGAATGATAGTTCTCAGCAATATTTCGAAGGTTTTTGACAACGGAAAGGTGGCGCTCACGGCCGTTGATAATGTCAATTTGACGATAGCACAGGGACAGATATACGGGATCATCGGTTACAGCGGCGCAGGTAAAAGTACGCTTATTCGCCTGCTGAATGGTCTGGAAAAACCGAGCAGCGGCAGCGTAACCATCAACGGGCAGAACATTTCTGCCGCAAAAGGTGAAGCCCTGCGCCAGGCGCGTCTGAAGATCAGCATGGTGTTTCAGCACTTCAACCTGCTGTGGTCGCGCACGGTCAGCGAGAATATTGCGTTCTCGATGCAAATTGCCGGCGTACCGAAAGCCGACATTAAGGCCCGCGTGGCCGAGCTTATTGAACTCGTTGGCCTGAAAGGTCGCGAGCATGCTTATCCGTCACAGCTGAGCGGTGGGCAAAAGCAGCGCGTGGGCATTGCGCGTGCGCTGGCTAATCGCCCGGATGTGCTGCTCTGCGATGAAGCTACCTCCGCGCTTGACCCGCAGACCACCGATCAGATCCTCGATCTGCTGCTGGATATTAACCGTCGTTTCAGGCTGACCATCGTGCTGATCACGCACGAGATGCACGTGGTGCGCAAAATCTGCGACCGCGTGGCGGTGATGGAGAACGGTAAAGTGGTGGAAGAGGGAGACGTGCTGAGCGTCTTTACCCATCCGCAGCAGCCGATTACGCAGCAGTTTGTCCGTCAGGTGAGCCAGTACGCTGAAGAAGAAACCTTCAATCCCGAACTGGCAAACGAACTGGAAGGGACGGTCATCAGGCTGACCTTTACCGGGCACAGCACGCATAAACCGATTGTGGGCGAACTGACGCTGCGCTACGGCCTGCCGTTTAACATTCTGCACGGAAAAATGACCCAAACCGCTCACGGCGTGTTTGGTCAGCTCTGGGTGCACGTCGTGGCATCTGATGAACAACTGAACAATATCCTCGCCGACCTGCAGCACAGCGATATTGAAGGCGAGGTGATTAAACATGGCTGAGAATCTCTTTCCGCATCTCAAGTGGGATCAGCTCTGGGCGGCGACGCTGGAGACGCTGTACATGACTGCGCTGTCCGGCGTAGCGACCTTTGTACTAGGCATCGTGCTGGGTCTGGCGCTGTTTTTAACCGCGCGCGGCGGATTGTTCCACAACCGCACGGTGTATAACGTCATTTCGATTGTGGTGAACGTGTTCCGCTCGATTCCGTTCATCATTTTGATTGTGCTGCTGATCCCGTTCACCAAGACCGTTGTCGGCACCATTCTTGGCGCCAACGCGGCGCTGCCGGCCCTGATTGTGGGTGCCGCACCGTTCTACGCACGCCTGGTGGAGATCGCCCTGCGTGAAGTGGATAAAGGCGTCATCGAAGCCACACGCTCGATGGGCGCACGACTGAGCACGCTCGTGTTTCGGGTTTTACTGCCGGAATCATCACCCGCACTGGTCTCGGGTATTACGGTGACGCTGATTGCGCTGGTGAGCTACAGCGCCATGGCGGGGGTGATTGGCGCCGGTGGTTTGGGAAATCTGGCTTATCTGGAAGGATTCCAGCGCAACCATGGTGACGTCACGCTGGTGGCAACGGTGACCATTCTGATCATCGTTTTCATTATCCAGTTCTGCGGCGATGTCATTACTTCACTGTTAGATAAACGCTAATACCCGTCATATTTCGAGCCTCAGGCGCGTTGGCTGCATTCGTTCACCCCAGTCACTTACTGTATGTAAGCTCCTGGGGATTCACTCACTTGCCGCCTTCCTGTGACTCGAACTATTTAGGGTAACAACAACACACAGGAACCACATCATGAAAAAGACACTGACACTGATCGCCGCTGCAACCCTGAGCGCCCTGAGCTTCGCCTCCTGGGCCGACACCCTGACCGTGGGGGCGTCCAACACGCCGCATGCGGAAATTCTGGAGCAGGCAAAGCCGATTCTGGCGAAGCAGGGTATCGACCTGGAGATTAAACCGTTCCAGGACTACATCCTGCCGAACACCGCGCTGGCGGGTCATGACATCGACGCGAACTATTTCCAGCACATTCCTTACCTGAACAGCGTGCTGAAAGATCATGCGGGCGATAAGGACTACGATTTTGTCAGTGCGGGCGCGATCCACATTGAACCAATCGGCATCTACTCCAAAAAATACAAGTCGCTGAAAGACCTGCCGGAAGGTGGCAAGATCATCATGCGTGACGCGGTTTCTGAAGAGGGTCGTATTCTTTCCATCTTCGAGAAAGAGGGCGTGATCAAGCTGAAGCCGGGCATCGATAAAGTGACCGCGCGCATCAGCGACATCGTCGAGAACCCGAAAAAGCTGAAGTTCACGCCTAACGTTGAAGCGTCTCTGCTGCCGCAGATGTACAACAACAACGAAGGCGATGCGGTGGTGATTAACGCCAACTACGCGATTGACGCCGGTCTGGATCCGGTTCACGACCCGATTGCGGTTGAGAGCGGTGAAAACAACCCGTATGCCAACATCATCACCGTGCATCGCGGTGACGAGAAGAAGAAAGACATCGTCGCGCTGGTGAACGTGCTGCACTCGAAAGAGATTCAGGACTGGATCCGCACCAAGTACAAAGGCGCGGTCATTCCAGTAAACAACTAATTAGCTGATTTTACAGATGAAGCCCGGCGAGTTTCTCGCCGGGCTTCTTTTTTGTATCCGGCAGGAGAATCATTTAAGCTCAACGTTTAACAGGCAATGGAGTGATGACGATGGGTAACGTGACCAAAGATGAAGCGCTGTATCAGGAGATGTGCCGGGTGGTCGGGAAGGTCGTGCTTGAGATGCGAGATTTAGGGCAGGAGCCAAAGCATATTGTCATTGCCGGGGTACTGCGTACCGCGCTGGCGAACCAGCGCGTGAAACGCAGTGCATTGACAACCGAGGCAATGGAAACGGTGGTTAAAGCGCTGGCCGGGTAAGGCGCCAGCGTTTCGCAAGCTGCTCGAGCGAGCAGCAGAGCAGGTAGTAGACCACGCCCGTAAAGATAAAAATGGCCGCCGGGTAGATTTGCACCCGGTTGTTGACCTGTCCCGCCACCGTGGTCAGCTCCGGGACGTTCACGATAAACGCCAGCGACGTATCCTTCAGCAGGCTGATAAAAATCCCCACCAGCGACGGCAGAATATTCCTCAGCGCCTGCGGCAGCAGCACGCGCCACAGGGTTTGCTGCGTGCTGAATCCCTGTGACAGCGCGGCTTCGTACTGCCCGGTCGGCAGCGCGCTCAGCCCGGCCAGGACCGAGTGCATCACGGTGGCCGCCGTAAACCAGGCCAGCGCCAGCGTGACGGTCAGCGCTCCCGGCAGATCGCCCCCGGTCATGAGCGGCAGGAGATACCACATCCAGAAAATCACGAAGATGAGCGGGATCCCGCGAATCAGCTCTGCCCATAAAAAGAGGGCTTTGCGCACGAGCCCGGTAAAGCGCCAGGCCAGGCACGCGAGCGCAATCCCCGCGGGCAGGGCGATAACGGCTGCTCCAGTCGCCATCATCAGCGAGAGCAACACGCCCCCCGGTTCACCGGCTGCCGCGCGTCCCCACAGCAGATAATCGAGGTTATCGGTGATGACATTAAGTCCGGCAATCATGTTTTTCACTCCCTGCGGTGACGACGATCGGACGTTTACGTTTCGCCTGCGGCCCAAGGCGAACCAGCACCATTCCCATGACCAGACCGGTCAGGAGATAGAGTGCGGTACCGAGGGTAAATGCCTCCAGCGCGTGCGCGTTATAGCTTTCGATCTGCCTGACCTGATAGGTTAGCTCGGCGAAGCCAATCCCGCTGGCGAGCGAGGAGAGCTTCATCAGGTTGAGATACTGGCCCACGACGGGCTGCCAGGCGTTAGCCAGCCCCTGCGGCAGCAGGATGTAGCGAAACACGCGCCATGCTGAGAATCCCTGGGCCAGCGCCGCCTCCCGTTGCCCGACTGGCACAGAACGCAACCCGGCTTCCACTTCTTCGATTAAAAACGCCGAGGTAAAAACGCCCAGCCCCCAGGCAGAGCATAAAAATTCGGGCGTAAACCACCAGACGTCGCCGGGCAGAATGGACCAGCTGTGATCGGCGTTGACCGCGTCGCGAAACGCCTGCGGCAGCCCGTTCCAGGCGGCAAAATACCAGAACAGCAGCTGAACCAGCAGCGGGGTATTGCGAAACAGCGATACCCAGCCGCTGACGAGCGCTTTCCCGACGCGTCCGCCGGACAGGCGCAGGAGCATAAAGAGCAGTGCGAGCAGGCTGGCCAGCGCGATCCCCGCCAGCGTCACCCACAGGGTGGTGAGAAATCCGGAAAGTATCCACTGCAGAGGCTGTCCGGTCAGTACTCCCTGCCAGTCGAGCGCGGGCATTACAGATGCTCCTGATGCAGCGGGTCCAGCACCTTTTGCAGGAACCGCTGCGCGCGCGGATGCGCTGGCTGGCTGAAAAACTGTGCCGGCGGCGCGGTTTCCAGAATGTGCCCGCCGTCGATAAAGACAATCCGGTCGGCGATTTCCCGGGCAAACTGCATCTCGTGGGTCACCACGATCATCGTGATCCCGCTGTGGGCGAGGGCTTTCATCACAAACAGCACTTCACCAATCATCTCGGGATCGAGTGCCGACGTCGGCTCGTCAAAGAGAATGATTTGCGGTGACGAGGCCAGGGCGCGGGCAATCGCCACCCGCTGCTGCTGTCCACCGGAAAGCTCAGCCGGGTAATGGTGGGCTTTTTCCAGCATCCCGACTTTCTCCAGCAGGGCCAGCGCGCGCGCCTGAGCGGGCAGCGGCTTCCAGCCGTGGACGTGCTCAAGCGCCAGGGTGATGTTCTGGCTGGCGGTGAGGTGGGCATAAAGATTGAACTGCTGAAACACAAACCCCACGCGGCTTCGCAGCTGGCGCAGCCCGCTACCGGAGAGCTTTCCGGTAGGCTTGTTGTCGACCAGGATCTCCCCGCCGCTCAGGGGTTCAAGCTGGTTGATAAGACGAATCAGGGTGGATTTACCGGAACCCGACGGGCCGAGGATGGCCACCACTTCACCGGGCGTGATGGTGAGGTTAATGTCGTTTAAAACCTGATGGTCACCGTAGCGTTTGTCCACGTGGCGAAACTCGACGCTGGCCTGTTCCAGATGTGAAAAATCCGCGGCACCGGCCGCGGAGTGGGAAAATAAACCTGAGAGCATCATTATCTGGCTTCTATTTTAAAGGCGCGGGGCTGTGGAGCAGGGGTGCCAGGACCAAACCAGACGTCGTAGATTTTAGCCGCCTGACCAGTCTTCTCGAGATTGACCAGCTCATCGTTGACGGCTTTCAGCAGCGCCGTTTCACCTTTTTTCACCCCGACGCCAATCTCTTCTTTGCTCAGCAGGTCGGGCAGGATTTTGAAGTTGGCTTTGTCCGGCGCCTGCGCCAGCAGACCGGCCAGAATGGTGCTGTCCTGAGTGATGGCCTGTACGTTGCCGTTGCGCAGCGCGGTCAGCGCCAGCGGAATATCGTCATAAGAGAGGACGCGGGACTGCGGGAAGCGCTGGTGCAGCGCCTGCTCGCCCGTCGTGCCTTTGACTGCGCCAATGCGCGCCCGGCTGTAGTCATCGAGCTTGTCCGGGGATTTCGCCGGAACGAGGAACTGCTGGCCGGTAACGAAGTAAGGCGTCGAGAAATCAATCACCTGCGCGCGTTCTGGGGTGATGGTGATATCCGCCACGATCAGGTCCGCCTTCCCGGACTGCAGCAGCGGAATGCGGTTGGCCGGATTGGTGGCAACCAGTTCAAGCTTCACGCCGAGCGAGGTTGCCAGCGCTTTGGCGAAGTCCACGTCGTAACCCACGATCTCATGCGTTTTGGCATCAATCGAGCCAAACGGTGGGTTGGCATCAAACGTGGCGACTTTCACCACCCCTGCTGCCTTGATATCCGCCAGCTGATCGGCCTGCGCCTGCGCTGAAAACAGGCCCCAGGCTGCCACTACGCCCAGAACCAGCGTCCGTTTTTTAAACCCTTTCATTTTTGCTGCCATAGTCATACGCCATCCCGTTGTTTTTGTTTTACCCCGTTACGCTCCCATAAGGGAAAGCTATCGCCAAATAAGAAATCGTTCTTTGCTATGAGCAAAAAAGCATTAGTGAACAAGGTGTTAATGAAGCGTGAAAAGGACGGGGCGCTATTTGCAGATCCTGCACATCGACAGTGGATTTTGGTATTTCCCCTGCACGGGAGTGGGGTGCTTAACTGAAGGCAGATACGGCGAGAGAGGGTAAGACGATGAAAAAATGGATCAGCACGTTACGGCGGTTTTTTGCGACCCGACCAGCGAATGCGGAGAACAGCGCGCAACGTGTTCTTGAGTCGATACTGCCTGTCGCCAGCCTGTATGGCGTAGACGTTGCCAACATTGACCCGGAGTGGTTCCATGATAAAACGCCACGCTGAACTGCGCCGCACGCGCGAAACGTACTGGAATGAGGTGTGCGTGACGTCTGTAAAGCCTCAAAAGACGGAAAAGTACGCTCTGAATCATTCGGTTAATTAGCCCGCTTTTGTTACCAATGTGTCCTTTCAGTCATGGAGAAAATGATGAAACGGACCACGTTAACACGCGCGCTTTCTGTCCCTGCGCTACTTTTCACAATTCATGCGGCACACGCCGCACCGCAGGCGCATGTTGTTTGCGGCTATTCCCATACCCTTGGCGATGACGCCATTATGATGTACGGCATGCCCAACGAGGCCATGCTGCACGACTTCTTCGGCAACGTGCGAACGGATGCTGACTCCAGCCGTGAATCCCTGCGCCGGGATGAAAAGACCACCTGCGATAACAAAGCCGACAGCTCTGCCTACTGGGCACCTTCGCTTCGCCTGCCTGACGGCACGGTCGTCAAACCGGCGTATCAAAAAACCTATTATCAGGCATCGAACGTGGACGCCTGGCCGCTACACCCTTTCCCGGCGGGGCTGTCGCTGCTGGCGGGCGACCATCACGGTAGTGCGCCGAATCCACATATCACCTTTTTATGTGCCAACGGCAAGGGTTACACCACCAAAACCGGTGAGGTCTGCGGCTTGCGCAAGGCGAACGATGCCGTGCAGTTTAATATCGGCATTCAGTTTCCTAACTGCTGGGATGGAGTGAACCTGAAGCCTGCCCATGGTCTGATTAACGCCACCTACGACGTCAAGGGGCAGTGCCCGTCCACCTTCCCGGTGAAAATTCCCACCGTGAACATGAACATTGCTTACGTACTCCCGACGATTAGCTCGCTTGATACCAGCAAAGTGCAGCTCTCCATGGACCCCATCATGCACGGCGATGAGCGAGAAGAGCGGTGGGGTAGCCTGTATACGGCGCATGCAGATTTCATGAACGGCTGGACGGAAGACGCCGCGCGCTTTATGACGGACCTGTGCATGAACCGCGGGTTAGATTGTGGCACCACCGTCCCGTATGGTTATTCCAGAGCGAAGGCCAACGTCTGGCTCAGCAGCCTGGAGCCAGACCTCTCCCAGCCCGAACCGCAGGTTTTACTGGTGCAGGATAACTGGCAGAACGGGGGACGCACGAAAAACAGCGAAACGCTGTCGCTGGTGAAGTTCCACATTCCCCCTCTGCCTGCCGGGCAGGATCCTTCGCAGTTTACATACCGCGTGCGGATTTATGGCGGCAAAGTGGAAACTAACGGTGCCGATCAGATCTTCTTCTATCCGGCCAGCAATGACTGGGATCCAGCTACCGTAAGATGGGCCTCGCGTCCGGCCTGTAACTATCGCTCCGACGCAGTGCTCTATCTGAACCATTCTCGTGAATACCGGATGGTGAACGTGGACAAAGCCGTGCGCAAGGCGCTGGCGGAAGGAAAAACCGAAATCTCGTGGTATATCGGCGGTGACCGCCAGGGGAATCATTACCAGTTCGAACCGGCGTCTTCATCAGAAAGCCTGGTTCTGATGCTAACGGGGTTTAAAAAGACGCCTGAGCTGTAATCTTCCCCGCAATGAAAAAAGCACCGGTTTTCCGGTGCTTTTTTATCAGATCTTGCAGGCGTCGCCGCAGTCGTCGTCGGCAATAATCGCCTGCGCTTTTTTATCCGCATCGTCCAGACGTTCTGCGTTTCGCTCTTCCGCTTCATCCAGACCGTTAAAAACTAAGTTATCGAGATCAATTTCCATGTTGCACCTGCTCTGTTCGGTTTTTGATACTGGCACAGTATAGGGTAAAAAACGCCAGCAATGTACCTCGCAGCACATAAGGATAATCCCTGCCATACTCAGTGCTTTATCACTGAGGAGCGCTCATGATTACACTCTGTAGAACCTGCGGTACTTCCTATGAGGGAACGCCGGAGAGATGTGCCATTTGCGAGGATGAACGTCAGTATGTTCCGGCCAGCGGCCAGGCGTGGATCGATTACGCGACGGTAACGGCGACACACGCCAACAAATGGCAGCAGCTGGAGCCGCAGTTATTCAGTATCAAGACGGTACCCGCTTTTGCCATTAACCAGCGGGCACTGCTCCTGCGTACTCCCCACGGTAACATTCTCTGGGACTGCATCGCCAACCTTGATCCTGCAACCCAAACGCTCATCGCCGCACTCGGCGGCCTTCGCGCGATTGCGATTTCGCATCCGCACTATTACACCACGATGCAGGAGTGGGCCGCGGCTTTCGACGCGCCGGTCTATCTGCACGTAAGCGATAGCGAGTGGGTGATGCGCGACAGCCCGGCGATTCATTTCTGGGATGGCGATGCGCTGGAGATAGTACCGTCGGTTACGCTGCTGCGTCTCGGCGGGCATTTTGCGGGCGGAACGGTACTGCACTGGCAGGAGGGCGAGGGCGTTTTACTGGCGGGAGACATTTTGCAGGTGACCCCAGGGAAAGAGGCCGTGTCGTTCATGTGGAGCTACCCGAATATGCTTCCGCTGCCTGCCCGTACGGTTGAGGACGTTACCCGGCGCCTGGCGGGAAAATCGTTCGCCCGTCTTTACGGCGCGTTCGAAGGGCAGAACATTCCGGCAAACGCCGATGACATCGTGCAGCGGTCGGGCCAGAAATATATTGCTTGTCTCAAGTGAAGCACGGTGGGTAAACTTTGCGAGTGTGATCTCGATCATGCCTAAACGAAAACAGATAAAAGAGAAATTGCTATGCAACATATCATTGAAGGTTTTCTCAGCTTTCAAAAAGAGATTTTCCCGCAACGTAAAGAGCTCTTTCGCAGTTTAGCGTCCAGCCAGAATCCCAAAGCGCTGTTTATCTCCTGCTCCGACAGCCGTCTGGTCCCTGAACTGGTCACCCAGCAAGAGCCGGGACAACTCTTTGTTATTCGTAATGCTGGCAACATTGTTCCACCGTTCGGGCCGGAGCCAGGCGGCGTCTCTGCAACTATCGAGTACGCGGTAGTGGCGCTGGGCGTGACCGACATCGTGATCTGCGGTCACTCCAACTGCGGCGCGATGAAGGCGATTGCCGATAACGCGAACCTGGAGCCGATGCCTGCTGTATCGCACTGGCTGCGCTATTCCGACGCGGCAAAAGCCGTGGTAGAGAAGAAAAGCTGGGATAAGCCGATCGATAAAGTGAATGCGATGGTGCAGGAAAACGTCTTTGCGCAACTCAGCAACATCAAGACCCACCCGTCCGTCGCGGTGGGCCTGCGTAATAACTCGCTTCGCCTGCACGGATGGGTATACGACATTGAAAGCGGCAAAATTCTCGCCCTGGATAAAGCGACGAAAAGCTTCGTCTCGCTGTCTGAAAACCCGGAAGTGTTCTTCGAATAATCTCGCGTTGCAGGGCATGGAAGCCCTGTCAGTTCTCCACGTACGGTAACCGACGCCGTATACCTGAGGCCGGTTTTTCAGCCGCCTTCGCCATCGCTTCTGCAATCTCCGCACACTCTGCCAGCCCCTGAACGAAGGGACGATCGTGCATCAGCCACGGTATTGCGCCGAAGGCGATGCGCCCACGAACCGTTTCTGGCGCTTTTAACGTGTAATCCTCGCCGATATCGGGTATCTCATCGCCGGTCGCTTCCAGCTGTTTTCGCAGCGTCGGGAAGGGCAGATCTTTCGTTTTGAGCGGCTTTTGTCCGCGAGCGTCAATAAATACGTCAAAACGATAGACGGTCTCTTTTGTGGTTATCACCGTTCGATCGCTGCCAACGTCGAGCGTGTAGTCGTCACCGAGCGCGGCCACGCTGATGATGCCGGCTTCGCGAAGCGCGAGCAGCCTGCGGATAGACTGCGGAGGGATGGCGGCATAGTTGTCAATAAATACCCGAGCCAGCCCCTGCCTGAAGCGTTCACCGTCTCGCTCGTCGAGATGGGGGACAATCTCCTGAACGACCTCATGCAGCCGCAGCACGGTGTAGCGCCACGCCACGGTACGGCGTTCGCGTTTATTGCGTTCAACCTCGTTGAGATTCTCTTCCGCCCAGGTAAAGGGGCCATGGCGTTGACGATCCTCAAACCAGGCCTCACGAACAGTGTCCGCATTCAGCGTATGCAGAGACATCTTCTCGCACCACGCCGGATCGGCAAGCTTAAGCTCTTTGACCATCAGGGCAAAAATGCGGTCAAGCAGGCTATCCGGTCCTTTGGCGATCTCGCTTTCCACCACGAATTCGGTCAATACCGACAGCGGCTCGTAAGGAATAGGGCAGTAAAAATCGGCTTCCGGCAGAATACCCGTCCGGGACATCAGCGTAATGTGTAACCCTTCGCTGCCGCTGTCGAGGATGAATTTACCGTCACGAAACGCACCGTGCTGCATCACCACCGCCATAGCCGCGTCCAGGCCGCTCAACGAGGTGCCCATAATGCCCACGCGGCAAGGGGGAATGCGGGCGTCCATCAGGCCGGACCACGGGCTTGGGAAGAACGTGCGCGTGGCTTCATCCTCCTCTGGCCAGACGTGGCCGGTGGCAATAACCGCCAGGTCGAATTTATCCGCTAAGGTGTTGTCATTGACCGAAATCGTCACGCCGGTTGTCGAAGGGATGATGTCGTTGACCTTCGCGGATTCATGGACCTCAACCTGGAACCCCAGCTTTTTCGCCTCTTTTACGATTGAACGAAAGCTGTCGCGAAAATACTCTCCCAACAGGAGTCGGGGCAGGAACTGCCGGTCATGCAGGCTGGCTTTATCCACCTTAAAGCGCGCCAGATGGGCGTCACTCTGTTCCTTGAGCCAGTCGAGGTAGGTCATGAAAATGGGCGGGATTTCAATGCTCGCTATGTTCGCCAGCATCAGCCGGGAATTATCGTCGTCGTTATAGGGCATGCCCACGCCAGCTTCATCGGCCTGTTCAAAGACGGAAACGGAGAGTGGGGTATTGTTATTAAGCAGATGATAAAAGGTGTAAATTCCCGTGGGGCCGGAGCCGATAATCGCGATCTTCTTCATCAACACGTTTCCTGTGTTTTTTCCATAGGAAAAGCGTAGCAGGAGAATAATGATGAAAATAAGGGATTAAGAAAATTCAGGGTAACTGAGGAGAATTTGCACCATTTCAGGACTGAAATGGTGCGTCCGAGTGGACTCGAACCACCGACCCCCACCATGTCAAGGTGGTGCTCTAACCAACTGAGCTACGGACGCAGAATGGTGCGTTCAATTGGACTCGAACCAACGACCCCCACCATGTCAAGGTGGTGCTCTAACCAACTGAGCTATGAACGCAACGTGTTGTCGGTGACAACGGGGACGAATATTAGCGGCACAGCACCGAGGTGGCAAGAGGGAAAATGCAATTTTCTCTCTGATTTCACGCGATTGCTGTATTACCGCGCAAAGTGAAGAGAAAGTAGCCGCCGGGCGGCGGCTACTGCGTATTTAACGTGCAGCGCGTTGCAAAATGATCGTTGATGGCTGGCGCTGCAGGAAGCGCATGCGCAACATCATCATAATTGCCGCCGACGTCAGGCCGATGATAAAGCCCATCCAGAACCCCGCCGGTCCCATGCGGTCAACCACCAGGTCGGTCAGGGCCAGAATATACCCACACGGCAGACCCAGCACCCAGTAGGCGATGAAGGTGATAAAGAAAATGGAACGCGTGTCTTTATAGCCGCGCAGCACCCCGCTGCCAATCACCTGGATGGAGTCCGAAATCTGGTAAATCGCGGCCAGCAGCATCAGGTGCGAGGCCAGCGCGACGACTTCCGGATTGTTGTTGTAGAGCAGGGCAATCTGCTCGCGCAGCGCCACGGTAAAAAGCGCCGTGCAAATGGCCATGCAGACGCCGACGCCCAGTCCGGTGCGCGCGGCGGTTTGCGCATCGAGCGTCGAGCCTTGCCCCAGGCGGAAGCCCACGCGAATCGTCACTGCCGCGGCCAGCGACATCGGCAGGACAAACATCAGGGAGCTGAAGTTGAGCGCAATCTGGTGCCCGGCGACGTCCACAATGCCCAGCGGGGAGACCAGCAGGGCGACCACGGCAAACAGGGTCACCTCAAAGAACAACGCAAGGGCAATCGGCAGCCCTAGCTGCACCAGGCGCGTCATGATGTTCCAGTCCGGCGTGCTGAATCTGTTCTCGTTACGAATATCGCGCATGGAGCGGGCGCGCTTCACGAAGGTAAGCATTGAGAAGAACATGACCCAGTAAACGGCGGCCGTCGCCACGCCGCAGCCGACGCCGCCCAGCTCCGGCATCCCGAAATGACCGTAAATAAAAACATAGTTAACGGGAATGTTGACCAGTAACCCGATAAAGCCCATCACCATGCCGGGCTTGGTTTTCGCCAGACCTTCACACTGGTTACGCGCCACCTGGAAGAAGAGATATCCAGGCGCCCCCCAGAGCAGGGCGCGCAGATAGCCCACGGCTTTGTCCGCCAGGGCCGGGTCAATGTTATGCATAGCGCGAATGATATGGCCCGCGTTCCAGAGCACGACCATGATCAGCACAGAGACAAACCCGGCCAGCCAGAAACCCTGGCGGACCTGATGGGCAATGCGCTCGCGGCGCCCCGAGCCATTGAGCTGAGCGATAACAGGCGTGAGCGCGAGCAGCAGACCGTGGCCGAACAGGATGGCCGGAAGCCAGATTGACGTGCCGATAGCCACGGCCGCCATGTCGGTGGCGCTGTAGCCACCTGCCATTACCGTATCCACAAATCCCATTGCGGTCTGGGCCACTTGCGCGACGATCACCGGTATAGCCAGTGCCAATAACTGGCGCGCTTCATTCATGTACTTCTGCACGTGAACACCTTTATTTTGTAGTTATTTGAGAGACTAAAAAAGCCGCCGAAACGGGCAGCAAGAAGAAAATGCAGGGGGGTGCCAGCTATTGTAGCGGGCTTTAGCTATTTATCTAGTGAAAAAATCGCCAGAAAATGCGCTCCGCTGGCAACCTGTTTTTCCAACTGTTATTGTGGAGGGATTAAACGGTGTCATCACCGTTCGGAAAAAACAGGAGTTGTAAGCATGTTTACTGGTATTGTGCAGGGCACTGCCAAAGTGGTGTCCATTGATGAAAAACCTAATTTCCGTACTCATGTTGTTGAGCTGCCGGAATATATGCTTGAGGGCATCGAAACCGGCGCCTCGATTGCCCATAACGGCTGCTGCCTGACCGTGACCGAAATTAACGGCAACCAGATTAGCTTTGATTTAATGAAAGAGACGCTGCGGATCACTAACCTGGGCGAGCTGGTGGTAGGCGATACCGTCAACGTTGAGCGCGCGGCGAAGTTCAGCGATGAGATTGGCGGCCATTTGATGTCCGGGCACATCATGACCACTGCCGAAGTGGCGAAAATCGTGACCTCGGAAAATAACCGTCAAATCTGGTTTAAAATGCAGGATCCGTCATTAATGAAATACATCCTCTATAAAGGATTTATTGGCATTGACGGGATTAGCCTGACGGTGGGAGAAGTGACGCCAACGCGTTTTTGCGTGCATTTAATTCCTGAAACGCTGCAGCGCACCACGCTGGGTGCCAAAAAACTGGGGCATCGCGTGAATATCGAAATCGATCCGCAAACCCAGGCGGTGGTGGATACGGTTGAACGCGTGCTGGCAGCTAAAGAAGCCGCAATAATAAAGACCGCAGAAGAAGAATAAAAAATAACCCCGGCTATCGGGGTTATTTTTTTAGCGTGCGACACGCAGTCCGTGTTCAATCCCCCGGCTGAATACCACCTGCCAGAGCTGAATATCCCGTGCACGAAACGCCCCCGCGCAGGCATTCAGATAATAGCTAAACATCCGTTTAAATCGTTCTGAATAGTTGTCCGCAATCTCGGGCCAGGCTTTCTGGAAACGTTCATGCCATGCCATTAAGGTGGTGTCGTAGTCTGCGCCAAAGTTATGCCAGTCTTCCATTACGAAATGGGATTCACTGGCGTTGGCAATCTGGCGAACGGACGGTAAACAGCCATTCGGAAAGATATATTTATTGATCCACGGGTCAACGTTGTTGTCGGTCCGCTTAGAGCCGATGGTGTGCAGCAGGAAGAGGCCGTCCGGTTTCAAATTACGATCCACCACCTCAAAGTAGGTGTCGTAGTTTTTTGGCCCCACGTGCTCGAACATGCCGACGGAAACGATCCGGTCGAACTGCTCGTTCAGGTCACGGTAGTCCTGCAGCCGGATATCCACGTCAAGACCCTGACAGCGCTCCCGCGCCATTTTTTGCTGTTCCGCTGAGATCGTGACGCCGACCACGCTGACGCCGTAGTGCTTCGCCATAAAATACGCCAGCCCGCCCCAGCCGCAGCCGATATCCAGCACGCGCATGCCGGGCTGTAGCTGCAGCTTCTCGCTGATCAGGCGCAACTTGGCCTGCTGTGCTTCCTCAAGCGTCGACGCGTCTTTCCAGTAGGCGCAGGAATATTGCATGAAAGGGTCCAGCATGCGGCTGAACAGGTCGTTGCCGAGATCGTAATGTTCTTTGCCGACGATCCATGCGCGTTTTTTACTTTGCAAGTTAAACAGTCGGGCAGAGGCGACACGCAGGGTGTCTTTCAGATTGCGGGGGAGTTGATTTTCCAGACCGGCACGCAACACGCTGGCAAAAAAGATATCCAGACGTTCGCACTCCCACCAGCCGTCCATATAGCTTTCTCCCAGGCCTAACGATCCTTCCCGCAACACGCGTTTAAAAAAGTCGGGATGTTTTACCTGGGGATCGGATGGCGAAGATCCGTTGATAGTGATGCCTGCTCGACCTAATAGTTCACTGACGATCCGGGACCAGTTGTCGTCCGGAACGCTGACTTCTTCTATACACGATGAACTCATAGCTTCTCCATCACCCTGATGTGATCAGAACCTTCAAACAGCGTAGACGCTTTTTTTGGTTTGTGAGAAATCTCACGGTAAATACCGCGAGGCTAGTATCCGACGTAGAACAGAGGAAGGGAGATAACCCTTGCCGAAATGCCTTCCATGGTAAAACGGGAGCACTCCGGCTCCCGTTAACACTTAATATTTATCGTATTTAATCGAACCAAATTTAGTATAGGCCTCAAAATTTGGTGATTCAATAGAAAATTGTTAGCAACCTAATCACTGAAATGTAACATGATTTCTGGCGCAATCAGGCATGCGAAGTTTCCACCTGCGCGCCGTTATCCTGCTCGCGCTGCGCGGACGCCTGCATGCGGTAACCCAATACCGCCAGCGCTACGGTGAACAGCATCACGCTGGTGGTGGTCAACAGCGGCGTGGCAATCAGTGCTGAGACCACCAGACTTGCGAGGAAGCACAGACCCAGCTGCAGGGTATTTTGCAGCGCGGCGGCGCGGCCTGTCGCCTGCGGGAATGGACGTAATGCCTGTGCCACCACGATCGGGTAGATCGCTCCGTTTGCCACGGCCATCACGCAGAAGGGGACCAAAATTTCAGCCAGACCCGCGCCCGGAATAAACCCGACGGCCCAGGTACCGATGACGCTCAGCGCATAGAGCACCAGCAGCCATGGCAGCATCTGCTGACCTTCCCATTTTTGCAGCGCCGCGCGGCAGCCGTACCCGCCCACCAGGAACGCGATGGTCTGCGGAACATAGCTCAGACCGATGGCCGCCGGGCTGTAGCCCATATCGTGCAGAATAAACGGCGAGCCGGTGAGCCACGCGAAGAAGCTGGCCGAACAGGCGGCATAAATCAGGACATTCCCGCGATACGCTTTGGCGCTCAGCAGGGAGGTGAAGGTAATCGGCGTCGCGTCGGCATGCGCCTCTTTTTTATGCGCGGGCTTAAGGACAAACGCCGGCAGCATCAGCACCAGCGTGATGGCAAACAGCGTGGCAAAAATGGCCTGCCAGTCAAAGTGCGCGAGGATCCAGCTGCCCAGCAGCGGAGCCAGGGCAGGGGAGAGGCCCACCAGCGGCATAATGGTGGCGAAAATACGGTTTGTGCGGTTAGCCGGGTAGTAGTCGGTCACCAGCGCCTGCCAGGTCACCGCCGCGGCACAGACGCCCACGGCCTGAACGAAGCGCAGCACCAGCAGCCAGGTGGCATCGCGCACCCACAGCATCCCCAGGCAGCCCACGGCAAAAATGGCCAGACCCAGCAGCAGTACCGGTTTACGGCCGAAGCGATCCGAGAGCGGTCCCCAGAGCAGCTGGGCGAAAGCAAAACCGGCAAGGAACAGGCTCAGGCTGGCGCTGATGGCCGCGGCAGGGGTTTGCAGGTCTTCCTGCATCGCGGCAAACGCGGGCAGGTACATGTCGGTGGCCAAAAAGCCCAGCACGCTTAAGCCGCCGAGCCAGACTAAAAATCCTTTCCTGGGTTGCATTCTTTTATTCTCCTGAGGAGGCAGGTGTACGTTGGCGCAGAGTGTAGGGAGTGCAAAGCGGCTTGTGAAACGCTAATATTTGGCGGGTGCATTCAAATTTTTTGCAGGCAGAAAATGTGGTCAGATTATTCTCTTGAAGTGGTCGATGCTGTTGCGCGTAACGGCAGCTTTAGCGGTGCAGCGCAGGAGCTGCACCGCGTCCCTTCGGCCATCAGCTACACGGTGCGTCAGCTTGAGGAGTGGCTGGCGGTTCCGCTGTTTGAACGGCGGCATCGCGACGTGGAATTAACGCCCGCCGGAGCATGGTTTTTGAAAGAAGGGCGTTCTGTTATCAAAAAAATGCAGATCACCCGCGAACAGTGTCAGCAGATCGCCAACGGCTGGCGGGGGCATCTCGCCATCGCGGTAGATAACATCGTGAAGCCGGAACGCACGCGACAAATGATCGTGGATTTCTATCGTCATTTCTCTGACGTCGAGCTACGGGTCTCGCAGGAGGTGTTCAACGGCGTCTGGGATGCGCTGGCGGACGGCAGGGCGGAGATGGCGATTGGCGCGACGCAGGCGATCCCGGTCGGGGGACGTTACGCCTTTCGCGACATGGGTATGCTGAGCTGGAAATGCGTGGTGGCCAGCGATCATCCTCTGGCAGCGATGGAAGGTCCGCTGAGCGACGATACGCTGCGCAACTGGCCGTCGCTGGTGCTGGAGGATACGTCCCGTTCATTGCCCAAGCGTATCACCTGGCTTCTGGATAACCAGCGGCGGGTGGTGGCTCCTGACTGGGAATCATCGGCGACGTGCCTCAGCGCCGGGCTGTGCGTCGCGATGGTGCCCGCTCATTTTGCGCGTCCACGCATCGATACCGGAGAATGGGTTGAACTGACGCTGGAGAATCCGTTCCCGGACGCAGCCTGCTGCCTGACCTGGCAACAAAATGATGTCTCG
Source organism: Enterobacter cloacae complex sp. IR53041 (assembly GCF_049238285.1). NCBI lineage: Bacteria > Pseudomonadati > Pseudomonadota > Gammaproteobacteria > Enterobacterales > Enterobacteriaceae > Enterobacter > Enterobacter cloacae complex sp. IR53041. The sequence continues at coordinate 236,761 of NZ_JBMKHB010000002.1, forward strand.
CCCGCCATGGCCTGGCTGCTGGATTATCTGGGAGACAGCGAAACCCTAAACCGGGAATGGTTACGGGAGCCAGCGTAGCTGGCCCCGTCAAGGGATTAACGACGGTAGTCGCGGAACGGACCGTCCGCAACGGAACGGCGTTCAATCAGGCGCGGGTGAACTTCAATGGACTGCGACTCTTCGCGTTTGTTGACGATCCTGTCCAACAGCATATTGAAGGCCGTTTCGCCCAGCGAATCTTTTGGCTGGTGAATGGTTGTCAGCGCCGGGGTGAAGAAGCGCGCGTTACGCACGTTGTCATACCCGATCACGGAAATATCCTGCGGTACGCGCAGACCCAGCTCATCGGCGGCGCAGAGTGCGCCCATGGCCATGATGTCACCGCCGCAGAAAACGGCGGTCGGGCGGTGCTGCTGGGAAACGATCTGCTGCATCGCGCGGTAGCCTGATTCCGGCTCAAAGTCGCCCTGCACGATCCAGTTTTCCGGCACGGTGATCAGCGCTTCTTCCATTGCTTTCATAAAACCGGCCAGACGGCCCGCGCCGGTGTTACGCTCCAGCGGACCGGGGATCACGCCAATCTCGCGGTGACCGCGTTCGATCAGGTAACGACCCGCCATGTAACCGCCTTCGAAGGCGTTGTCGATAACGGAGTCGGTGAAGTCCGCGCGCGCTTCACCCCAGTCCATGACCACCATGGGGATATGGCGATACTCTTCCAGCATTGACAGCACGGATTCCGGGTACTCGGAACACATGACCAGCAGGCCATCGACGCGCTTTTGCGCCATCATCGACAGGTAGGCGCGCTGTTTTTCTATGCTGTTCCACGCGTTGCCCAGAATCAGGGTATAGCCTTTCTGAAAGCAGTTCTTCTCTACCGCTTCAATGATCTCGGCAAAATAGGCCGCTTCACTGCTGGTCGCCAGCAATCCAATGGATTTGGTGTGATTAACCTTGAGGCTGCGCGCAACCGCACTTGGCGAATAGTGCAGCTCTTTGATCGCAGCCCAGACGGCGTTGCGCGTCTCTTCCGCCACGAAGCGGGTTTTGTTAATTACATGTGATACGGTTGTAGTGGAAACGTTTGCGCGTTTTGCTACGTCTTTAATTGTTGCCATTAAATGTCACTCCAGACCATATCCTAAACTCCTGAAAAACTTGAAGGTAAACGTTTGCCTTCTCTCACCCTTATCACGCAATCTTGAATTGCGGCACGCCGGGAAAACGACACGGGACGTCAGGAGGGGGTCAATGGCCGGTACGCTAATAAATTTAGCGTGGAATTTTGTCCTATCTTGATGAAAAGGGGAAGAGGTAAAGTGTTTATCAGCCTAAATCCAGGAAGATTTTTGACGTAAATTATGCAAAAATGAGCAGGCTCACTTTTCGTGGGGGGATTAAAAGGAGAAAAATTGATGAGTTCCGATCTGAAGTTTTCGCTGTTCACCACCGTGGTTGTGCTGGCTCTGATTGTCGCGGCGGGTCTGACGGCCGCGCTGCACTGATTTACGCGGAGGGAGAGCCTTCTCCCTCCCGCTATCCCCGATTGTTACTCCTAAGGCAAAAATCTTTTGCCATTTTGTTAACTTCTCATTTTTTGTGATTGATGTCATGCTTTCCGCTTCTTTGTTCTGTGTCACCACATGACACGGCATCCGGAGTTGACGCATGAAAATCAATTTTCCCCTGCTGGCCCTGGCGATTGGCGCTTTTGGGATTGGCACCACTGAATTTTCCCCGATGGGGTTACTGCCCGTTATCGCCCGCGGCGTGGACGTCTCGATCCCTGCGGCCGGCATGTTAATCAGCGCCTACGCCATTGGCGTGATGGTGGGGGCGCCGCTGATGACGCTTCTTCTTTCACACCGCGCGCGCCGCAATGCGCTGATTTTCCTGATGGCGATTTTCACCCTCGGCAACGTGCTTTCGGCCATTTCGCCGGACTACACCACGTTGATGCTGTCGCGTATTCTGACCAGCCTTAACCACGGCGCGTTCTTTGGGCTGGGGTCGGTTGTGGCGGCAAGCGTTGTGCCGAAACACAAGCAGGCCAGCGCCGTAGCCACCATGTTTATGGGCCTGACCATCACTAACATCGGCGGCGTTCCTGCGGCAACCTGGCTGGGCGAGGTCATTGGCTGGCGGATGTCCTTCCTGGCGACGGCCGGACTGGGCGTGGTCGCGATGGTGGCCTTGTTCTTCTCCCTGCCAAAGGGCAGCGCCGGAGAACGTCCGGAAGTGCGTAAGGAGCTGGCGGTGCTGATGCGCCCGCAGGTGCTCTCCGCGCTGCTGACCACCGTGCTGGGGGCAGGGGCGATGTTTACCCTCTACACCTATATTTCACCGGTGTTGCACGATATCACCCACGCAACGCCTCTCTTCGTTACCGCGATGCTGGTGCTGATTGGCGTGGGCTTCTCGATTGGTAACTATCTCGGCGGGAAATTTGCCGACCGTTCCGTGAGCGGAACGCTGAAGGGCTTCTTAACCCTGCTGATTGTTATCATGATCGCCATTCCGTGGCTGGCGCGTAACGAGTTTGGTGCCGCGATCGCAATGGTCGTCTGGGGGGCTGCAACGTTCGCGGTGGTGCCACCGCTGCAGATGCGCGTGATGCGCGTCGCGCATGAAGCGCCGGGCCTCTCATCCTCGGTCAATATTGGTGCTTTCAACCTGGGCAATGCGCTCGGTGCGGCGGCCGGTGGGGCCGTGATTTCCGGTGGGCTGGGGTACAGTTTTGTGCCGGTGATGGGTGCGATTATTGCCGCGCTCGGTCTGCTGCTGGTGATGATGTCGGGTCGTAAACAGCCAGAAGCAGCCTGCGCTGCGGAATAAACCAAAAACGCAGAAGGGCGAACCCTTCTGCGTGTCTCTTACGCGGCGAAGTTCTTCGCCACAAAGTCCCAGTTAACCAGTGCCCAGAAGTGCTCCAGGTAGTTAGGGCGCGCGTTGCGGTAATCGATGTAGTAAGCGTGTTCCCATACGTCCACGGTCATCAGCGGCTTCGCGCTGGTGGTCAGCGGGGTGCCTGCGTTAGAGGTAGACACGATAGCCAGTTTGCCATCCGCCTCTTTGACCAGCCACGTCCAGCCTGAACCGAAGTTCTTGATGGCGGCATCGGTGAACTTCGCTTTGAATTCCGCGAAGCTGCCAAAGGCGGCGTTGATGGCGGTAGCCAGTTCACCGACAGGTTCGCCACCGGCGTTTGGCGCCAGGCAGTGCCAGTAGAAGGTGTGGTTCCACACCTGAGCGGCGTTGTTGAATACGCCACCCTCAGAACTGCGCACGATCTCTTCCAGCGTTTTGCCTTCAAAATCGGTGCCCTTGATCAGGTTATTCAGGTTGGTGACGTACGTCTGGTGATGCTTGCCGTAGTGATATTCCAGGGTTTCCGCAGAAATGTGCGGGGCCAGGGCGTCTTTTGCATACGGTAGTGCAGGTAATTCGAACGACATTGCTTCTCTCCTTATTGTATTTTGTGTTGCCAATAACCACACAGACAACAAGGACAGGATAGCAAATTGAAAGGGTATGCAAAAGAGGAACTTACCCTGCCACGGGTGTGGCAGGGTAAGGGTTAGCGAATGGTTTTCGGCGTCATCACGCGACGCGCGCCGACGTAATGGCGCACCCAGTAGTCTTCACTGAGCGATGTGATCTGAATATCCTGGCCGCTACGCGGTGACTGGATGAATTTTCCGTTGCCGACATAGACGCCAACGTGGTCAGCCGTCCCGCGACCCTGCGTGCGGAAGAAGACCAGATCGCCGTTCTCCAGCTCTCCTCGGTTGACCGGGGAAGCATCGCGCAGGTGGTACATCTCGTTGGCGGTGCGCGGAATGCGGAACTTGACCAGATCTTTATAGGCGTAATAGACGAGGCCGCTGCAGTCAAAACCGGTACGTGGCGAAGTCCCGCCCCAGTGATACGGTTTGCCAATCTGTCCCATCAGCTTGTTCATTGCGGTTTTTTGCGCTTTCTGGACGCGCACTTTATGCACTTCCGCTATTTTGGTGACCTTGGTGCATTTCGCCTTATGGCCTTTACGCGCGATGCATTTTTCAGTCACGAGGTTAGCGGCGGTTTGCGAAGCTTTACTTTTGGCGGTGTGGGCAGTGCGGGAAGAGGTGGTTTTCGTCTTGCTGGAAGCGGTTTTTTTAGTCTGTGTGGTTGTCTTTTTCTTGTCGTTCTTAGCGGTGGTTTTTTTCTTACGTTCTGTGGCTTTCACCAGATGGTTTTTTTGTACAGCAGAATGCCGCGCCTGCTGAGAGGCGTTTGCCACTGGCGTGAAGGTGAGTGAAGTAAACAGTAAAGCACAGAGCGTGATCGAGATTTTATTTATCCGCGCCACTGGGCAGTCCCCTGATAAATGCAGGTCATCAATAATACCCGCGTGTGATTTACAAAGCCCGTCGATTCTAATCCATAAAAAGCCAGAAAGTTAATAGCATTTTTCAATCTACGATCCTGTTTCGTTAGCAAGTGCAAAAAAATTCATCGTTCTGTCGTACATTTGCCCATTCCCTAAGCAAAACCCTGGCTGACGCAGGGGTAAACACCATTTGCAATGCAACTTTTCATCACTCGGAGTAGAATGTCTATACGTGACAAAAATGTTATTTTCCGATGCCAGTCTGAACCGCTACAATGTCAGACGAATGCCGTAACAGAAGTTAAAGGAAGCAAGACATGAGCACCACTATTGAAAAAATCCAGCGCCAGATCGCTGAAAACCCGATTCTGCTGTATATGAAAGGTTCTCCAAAGCTGCCAAGCTGCGGCTTCTCCGCGCAAGCGGTTCAGGCGCTGTCTGCCTGTGGTGAGCGTTTTGCTTACGTTGATATCCTGCAGAACCCGGACATCCGCGCTGAGCTGCCTAAGTACGCGAACTGGCCGACCTTCCCACAGCTGTGGGTAGACGGTGAACTGGTTGGCGGCTGCGATATCCTGATTGAAATGTATCAGCGCGGCGAACTGCAGCAGCTGATCAAAGAAACCGCGGCGAAGTACAAAACGGAAGAGCCGGACGCAGAGTAACTTTCTGCGGAAATAAAAAAGCGACCTGCTATGTGGTCGCTTTTTTTTTGTCGGGTGGCGCTGTGCTTACCCGACCTACGATTGGCGCTCGGCCTCATCATCCATCGGCAGCGGCCAGCCACCCAGACGCTTCCAGCGGTTGACGATCTCACAGAACAGCTCTGCGGTACGCTCCGTGTCATACAGCGCGGAGTGCGCCTGCGTGCCATCGAACGGAATGCCAGCCGTAATACAGGCCTTTGATAACACCGTTTGTCCCAGCGCCAGGCCGCTCAGCGCGGCGGTATCGAAGGTCACAAACGGGTGGAAGGGGTTGCGCTTGAGCGCGGCCCGCTCGGCGGCGGCCATGGTAAAGCTGTGATCGAAGGTGGCGTTATGAGCCACCATAATGGCGCGGCTGCAGTTGCTCTCCTTCATGCCTTTGCGCACCATTTTAAAAATGGCGTGCAGCGCATCATATTCACTGACGGCACCGCGCAGCGGGTTATGCGGATCGATACCGTTAAACGCCAGCGCTTCCGGCTGTAAGTTTGCCCCTTCGAAAGGTTCAACGTGGAAATGCAGCGTGGTGTCCGGTGTAAGCCAGCCCTGTTCATCCATCTTCAGCGTGATGGCGGCAATTTCGAGCAGCGCATCGGTTTTAGCGTTAAATCCGGCTGTTTCTACATCAATGACAACGGGATAAAAACCACGAAAACGGTCGCACAGACCGCTAAATTGAGCGTTATCGGACATCAGGGTCTCTTACATGGGGAAAAAGCAGAGCGCATTATGGCAAATTTTGCGGGGTGATGCAGTAAAACTACGGGCGCACGTTGCGCCCTGAGGGATCAGTTGCCCAGACCGCGACCGGCGTCTTTGGCTTCAATCAGCTCGATTTTGTAACCGTCCGGATCTTCCACAAACGCAATCACGGTGGTGCCGCCTTTTACCGGTCCCGCTTCGCGCGTAACGTTACCGCCATTTTTGCGAATGCGTTCGCACGCGTCGGCCGCGTTGTCCACTTCCAGCGCGATATGGCCGTAGGCCGTGCCCAGCTCATAGCTGTCAACGCCCCAGTTGTAGGTCAGCTCGATCACCGCTTCATCCGTTTCCGGGCCGTAACCCACGAACGCCAGCGAGTATTTGTATTCCGGGTTTTCGCTGGTGCGCAGCAGCTTCATGCCCAGGACGTTAGTGTAGAAATCGATTGAACGTTGCAGGTCGCCAACGCGCAGCATGGTGTGAAGTAGGCGCATAATTTCCTCATTAACCAATGGAATAAAAAAGCTTTTTGAACAGAAACGATGTTTTAGTATAGCGGCGAAGTGTCGCCGCTATCAATGAACAATGGCGAGATTACAGAGAAGGGTAGTCGGTGTAGCCTTCCGCGCCGCCGCCGTAGAAGCTTTCCGGACGCTGCGGGTTGAGCGCCGCTTTCTGCTGCAGACGGGCAACCAGATCCGGGTTGGCGATGTAGTCGCGGCCAAACGCGACGGCATCAATCAGCCCTTTGCCGATCAGGTCTTCGGCTTTCTCTGGGGTATAGGCACCTGCACCGATGATCACGCCGTGGAAGCGCTCGCGCACTTTCTGGCGGAAGGCTTCAGTGTAAGGCTTACCGCCGGCCCAGTCAGGCTCGGACATGTGCAGATAGGCAATACCGCGTTTGGCCAGCTCGTCAATCAGATAAAGCGCATCCGCTTCCTCGTTCGGGCCGTTGTCGACGTTCTGGAAAGACCCAATTGGGGAGACGCGGATCCCGATACGGTCCGGGTTCCACTCCTTGCATACCGCATCCACCACTTCCAGCACCAGACGGGCGCGGTTTTCGACGCTGCCGCCGTACTGATCGGTGCGGTGGTTTGACGACGGTGACAGGAACTGGTGCAGCAGATAGCCATGCGCGGAGTGCAGCTCAATCAGGTCAAAGCCGGCTTCACGGGCGTTGGCCACGGCCTGTCGGAAGTCGTTAACAATCCCCGGGATTTCGTCCAGCTCCAGCGCGCGCGGCATAGAGGTATCCACGCGGATCGCGTTACCGTTTTCATCGCGCAGGGACGTACGGGTATTGGCGCTGAGGGCCGACGCGGAGACCGGTGCCTGACCGCCAGGCTGGATGCTGCTGTGAGAGATACGACCGGTATGCCACAGCTGAACCGCAATGCGGCCCTCTTCAGCGTGAACGCCCGCGGTGATTTTCTGCCATGCGGCAATCTGCTCCGGGCTATGGAGGCCCGGCGCACCGGCGTAACCCTTCGCCTGAGCAGAGATCTGCGTGGCTTCCGTAATGATCAGGCCAGAGCTTGCGCGTTGACGGTAGTATTCGCCCATCAGCGGGGTTGGGATGTCACCCGGCTCAATGCTGCGCAGACGGGTCAGCGGAGCCATGAACACGCGGTTTGGCGCCGTGACGGCACCCACTTTCAATGGGGTAAACAGTTTTTCAGCTGACATAAAGACTCCTGAGTAGACCAGTCGACTAGTAATAAAGTAAATAAAAAGCGCCCGTTATACGCCAGGCGCAGTAATGCTGTTTTTCACATGTGCCAGGGCGCTTTCCAGCGGCAAGGCACTGCGCGAAATTTTTGCCTGCAGATTGGCCCCTAACCACAGGGAATAGAGCACCTGAGACTGCATTAAGGGGTCGCCGGTAAAGGCCAGCGTTTTTTCGTCGCGGCCTTTTTCCAGCGCCTGGGCCAGCAGGGCGATCACGCCGCGGGCACCCTTATCCATCGCCGAGCGCATATCTTCGGAAAGATCGCACACCTCGGCAGACAGCTTGACCGTCAGGCATCCGCTGATAATGCCCTGCTGACAGAACTGGTTCAGCGTTTCCTGATAGTAGTTCAGAACACGATCCCGATAGTTTCCTTCACCCGACGCAAAGTGGGTCGCCAGACGCTGATGGTAGCCCGCGTAATGACGCTCCAGCATTGCCACGCCAAAGGCTTCTTTGGACCGGAAGTAGTGATAAAACGACCCCTTCGGTACCTCAGCGGTTTTTAATAACTCGCTCAACCCCATACCGGTAAACCCGCGATGCATGCAAAGACGCTCGCCGGTTGCCAGGAGATGTTCGCGGGTATCGTGTTCAGTATTTCTGCTCATGGCCGCACTCTAATAGACCGTTCGGTCTAATGCAAGCGAGTTTATTGCCGACATGCGTTCAGAATATCCAGCTGCTGTTGATAAACCGTTGATTTCACGTCCATCATACCCAGTACGGTCGAGAACAAATTGTCCTGGGAAACCGCATTTTTTGCAGCGTGGTCGCGTAAACACTGTTCATTGATGCCAAAGTTTTTCGCGTAGTCCGGTGACAGCCAGAACATAAACGGAATGTGCGTTTGCTGCTCCGGTGCCAGCATGTACGGCGTACCGTGCAGATAAATGCCGCTTTCACCCAGTGACTCACCGTGATCCGAGAGATAAATCAGGGCGGTGTTCATGCTTGCCTGGCGCGCTTTCAGCGCATCAATGGTTTTGCTGACCATGCTGTCGGTATACAGGATGGTGTTGTCATAGGTATTCATCAGCGCCTGATGGTCGCAATCCTGAATTTCATTGGTGTCGCAGGTAGGGGTGAATTTACGGAAATTGTCCGGGTAACGGCGATAGTATGCCGGACCGTGGCTCCCCATCAGGTGGATAACCAGCACCGTGTCCTGCTTCAGACCATCCAGCACGTTGTCCAGACGGTAGAAATTCACATCATCAATACAGGATTTGTCTTTGCAGAACTGATCCAGATTCCACTGCGTCATATCGGTATGCGGTACGCGATCGCAGGCGCCTTTACAGCCGCCGTCGTTGTCGCGCCAGAGCAGGTTGATCCCCGCATGCTTGAGCACATCGAGCAGACCTTCCTGATGGTGAGCCAGGTCGGCATCGTATTTGCTGCGCGTCATGCCCGAGAACATGCACGGAACGGAAACGGCGGTTTCGGTGCCGCATGAGGAGGCCTGCGGGAAGTTAATCACATCCTGCTTTTTCAGCTCCGGGTTCGTTTCACGATCGTAACCATTCAGGGAGTAGTTCGCCGCGCGAGAGGCTTCCCCAACGACCAGCACCAGAACGGTTTTCTTTTGCTGGCCGGAAATCAACGGTCCTTTATGGGCATCTTCGCCAATCCGCACCAGCGTTTGATCGCCGGCAAACCAGCGCATTTTGGTGTACTTCACCACCGCGCTGACATAGTTGGCCGGGGTTACCATTTTGACGATGCTTTTGTTGTTGCGAAACAGCGACGCGTAATCTTTATAAAACAGCGCCGCAATCAGGATAATCACCAGCAGGGCGCCGAGCATTGCGGCGACGCGCGTCAGCAGGGCATACCACCATTTCCCGGTACGAATACGGGTCAACGCCAGCACCACGGAGGGAACGAGGCCTGCGATAACAATCCACAGAATCATCTGCGGGGTCACCAGGGCTGTCGCTTCCTGAGAGTTGGTTTCGAACACGTTCACAATCATGTTCTGATCGATCACCGCGCCGTAGGTGTACATAAAGTAGGTGGCCGCGGCGCATCCGACCGTTAAGACGATCAGCAGCGGCTTACGGATATAGGGGATATTCAGCAGGCTAAAGACAATCACCCAGCCGCAAAACAGCACCAGCGGTACGGACGCGGCGAAGAGGATGTCGTGCAGGTGCGCAGGGGCAATAATGGCCCAGCTGCGCTGGATAAACAGCCCATTAATCAACGTAAAAAAGAGTGCACAGCCCAGAGTAAATTTAATGTCGTTACATTGTAACTTTTTGATTAACCACATCGATCGGTAAACCTGTCATTGTCATGATGGGCCGACTATAAAGAAGGAAGATTAGTGAAACCTTAATGCCACAAATCTGTGGTAAAGGCCTTGCACGTGGCGCGTTTAGCGTCTTCACTGTAGGTGAGAGTGGTTATCCGGAGGTGAGTGTGGCAGAGCAGCTGGAGTTTTTCCCCATCCAGAGCCCGTGCCGGGGGATTTGTCAGGTGGATGAACGCGGATATTGCCGCGGGTGCATGCGTACCCGCGACGAGCGTTTTAACTGGCAAAACTTTAGTGACACGCAAAAGCAGGAGGTGTTACGCCTCTGCCGACAGCGTCTTCTGCGCAAAATACGCGCAAACAAAGCCGGTGAGACCGAAGAACCCCAGCAACCTTCACTTTTTTAACACGGTAATTGCGTATACTCATGACATCACGTCCTCGAGGAAAATGTTATGGTTCAGCGAATTACCCTTGCCCCCCAGGGGCCAGAATTCTCCCGTTTTGTGATGGGCTACTGGCGCCTGATGGACTGGAATATGTCCCCCCTCCAGCTGGCGAGCTTTATTGAAGAGCATATCGATCTGGGCGTTACCACGGTCGACCATGCGGATATTTACGGTGGCTATCAGTGTGAAGCTGCATTCGGCGAGGCGCTCAAGCTGGTTCCGGCACTCCGCGACCGCATGGAGATCGTCACGAAGTGCGGGATTGCCACCACGGCAAAACCGGAACACGCCCTTGGGCATTACATCACCGACAGCGCGCATATCATCAAGAGCGCTGAGCAGTCGCTGGTCAACCTGGCGACCGACCGTATCGACCTGCTGTTAATCCACCGTCCGGACCCGCTCATGGATGCCGATGAGGTGGCAGAAGCCTTCCTGAACCTGCATCAGAGCGGCAAAGTGCGTCACTTTGGCGTTTCCAACTTTACCCCTGCGCAGTTTGCACTGCTTCAGTCTCGTCTGCCGTTTACCCTGGCCACCAACCAGGTGGAGATCTCCCCGGTACACCAGCCGCTGCTGCTGGACGGTACGCTCGACCAGCTGCAGCAGCTGCGCATTCGCCCGATGGCCTGGTCGTGCCTGGGAGGCGGACGCCTGTTCAATGATGATGAATTCCAGCCGCTGCGTAACGAGCTGGACACCATCGCCCGCGAGCTGAACGCGGAGAGCATCGAACAGGTGGTTTACGCCTGGATCCTGCGCCTGCCGTCAAAACCGCTGCCGATTATTGGTTCTGGCAAAATTGAACGCGTGCGTTCTGCACTGGCCGCTGAAGAGCTGCAGATGACCCGCCAGCAGTGGTTCCGCATCCGCAAGGCTGCGCTGGGTTACGACGTGCCATAAACCGCCAGAAGATGACTTTCCGGTGAAATCTTTGCCCCTGGTATACACTTAAGGGGCAAAAAATAACCAGCGGAGGTCATATGAAGCGTTTTGCTCTGGCAATGGTCGCGCTGGTTGTTTGCGCAGGGGCGCAGGCAGCCAGCGACGAAGTGGAAATGAATCTCGTCACCTCTCAGGGTGTGGGTCAGTCCATCGGTACGGTGAAAATCACGGAAACCGATAAAGGACTGGAGTTCGCTCCCAACCTCAAAGCACTCCCTCCCGGTGAGCATGGTTTTCATGTTCACGCCAAAGGAAGCTGTCAGCCCGCGTTAAAAGAGGGGAAAGCGTCGGCTGCGGAAGAGGCAGGCGGTCACCTTGACCCGCAGCACTCCGGCAAGCATGAGGGCCCCGAAGGCATGGGACATCTGGGCGATCTGCCCGTGCTGGTGGTCAATAACGACGGTAAAGCCACCGATCCCGTTGTCGCGCCGCGGCTGAAAAAGCTGGATGAGGTGAAAGGCAAAGCGCTGATGATCCACGTCGGCGGCGACAATATGTCCGATCAGCCTAAACCGCTTGGCGGCGGCGGGGCGCGTTATGCCTGCGGCGTGATCTGATCCCCAATCGTACCCGGCGGTGGTGCCTGTTCCAGCTGCGACAGCGAGCAGTGCAGCCGCCAGATTATCGAGGCCAAATCGCGGGCGGCGGGGAGATGATGTCGTGCAAGCGTATCGCAGATCCGCTGCAGTTCATTCAGCGTGGCTTCCAGCGGCCGCTGCTGGACCCCGCGTTCGCTCATGACATCACGCAGCAGGGAGATGCAAACGTCACGCACCTGCGACAGCGGGTCGGAACGCGTTTCCCACCCGCGAAGCTGCCAGACCACGTGCGAGCAGTTCAGCAGCACCACGCCCCAGCGCAGCAGCCAGCGCCGGGAAAGCGCGTCCTGGCTGTTATTGAGCTGGCTGACGTGATGATAAACCAGCGATTCATATTCACTCTCACGAAGATGCGGTTTGCGGCTGAGCTGGTCGACAAACCCACGGCGTAACTCCCGGATATGCCTGCGGCTTTTGCGGACATCGGAGCCGGGACGCAGCACCGCGAAGGCCAGCCACGCCAGCCCCACGCCGAGGATCTTTGCCAGGTTGTCATTGAGAAAATCGGCGTAATCGTACACCGGTGGATTCGTCACGGAGATAAACGAGCCCATAAAGACAATCAGCTGTCCCCAAAGGCCCGCCAGCTTCGGCATCTGCAGCTTGAGTAGCTGCATGGTGGTCAACAGCGGAAAGAGGAACAGCAGGAACTGCCAGAGATCGCTTATCTGCACCATCAGGCCAAACTTCACCACGAAACTGAACAGCGACAGCAGCACCAGGGTGCGCAGCAGGAGCGTCAGCGAGTTAAACGGCGAGGCCGCGACGGAGTAAAGCACGCAGCTGATGGCGGCGAGCGTCAGGGCCGCCGTACCGGACTCCCACTGCGTGGTGATACTCCACGCGCCCACCAGCATCAGCGCGCAAAAGGTGCGAAAACCGCTCCACAGCGCCTCCAGGTAGTCAGTATGGCGGGCGAGAGCCGGGCTCCCGGGAACGTTGAACTCCGTAACCGGGGTGGCGTTCTCTACCGCGTTAATCCAGCGGCTGCTGCGCAGGTAGAGGCGGCAAAAGTAATTCAACCGCTGCCAGAAGGCGCGATGGCGATAATCATATTCATCCACCGGGGCGAGCGGGGCGATTATTCGCGCGACCGTGTAGATGTCTGCATCCGGGCGCGCAAGGGTCGCGAGCAGCGTTTCAATCACCGCGCGCGTGTTTTCCGGCGGCGTTGGCCAGTTGAGCAGCATCCGGCGCAGGCTGGAGATGGCGCTGGTCATGCGCAGCTGCTGGTGCAGTAAATAATTAAGCAGGGTGTTCTGACGGCGAAAGCGGTAGTGACTCCAGAACGCCTGAATACGCAGCAGATTCATTGTCAGGATCTGTCCTATCACCTTTTCATGGGCGAGACGGATCTCATCGCTGGTATCCGGTTGCCACAGCAGGCTCGCGTGTTCAAGCAACCGGGTGTGCATGGTTTTAAGGGCGGTGATGAGTGCGGTGCCGTCGGAAGTGCTGGGGAGGATCATCATCATAAATCCGCCGCAGAGGATCCCGACAATCACTTCGCAGACGCGCGCCTGTGCAATATCCCACAGCTCGGTGGTATCGAGCACATTCACCACCGGGAAGGCAATAATGGCGGCGGTATAGCCCGCCAGCTGGAAAGCGTAGGCGACGTTGTTGGTGAAATGGGCGCAGGCCCAGGTACAGCATCCCAGCCATGCCGCCATGCTCAGGAGGAACAGCCATGGGTCGTTCAGCGTGTGGCCGGCGATAATTAACGCCGCCGTGGCACCCAGCAGGCTGCCGGCGATACGCCCAAGGCTTTTACTGATCACCCCACCAACGGTGGGAAAACTCACCACTGCGGCAGAGGTCATCGCCCAGTAGGGCTCATCAAGGTTCAGGTAATAGGCGACGGTCAGCGCCAGACACATGGCAATGCCGTTACGCAGCGCGTAGCGCCACTGAGGACGCGTCGCTTTCATCCACGGCGAGTTTTGCCAGGAGAGCGCCTGCAGCTTCATTAAGGGGTTCCGATGGAGACAGTGCAGGTGGTGCCGGATACCAGCGTGATGCCCTGCGGTAAATGGTCAAACTCCACGCGAACAGGCACGCGTTGAGCGAGACGCACCCAGGGGACGTTCGGCTTGATATCCGGCACCAGGCCGGAATCTGTTTCAACGCTTTGATCGTAAATGGCGCGACCAATGCTGGAGACGTGACCCTGTAACCTTTGCGAGCCGCTGTACAGCGTAATCGCTGCTGGAGATCCCTCGCGAATATGTCGAAGCTTGGTCTCTTCGAAGTAGCCCACTACGTAGAAGGAGTGGCTGTCGACCAGGGCGAAAACGGGCTGTCCCGTGGTGGCATAGTTACCCACGCGGGCGGAAAGGTTGGTCACCCATCCATCAACAGGGGCGGTAATCACGGTTTGGGTCAGCTCCCACTGCGCCTGCTTCAGCGTCGCCTCAGCCACGTTGACGCTCGCCTGCATCGCCTTAACGTTGAGGTTGGCGGTGTCTAAATCTTCCGCGGAGATGTAGTTTTGCGACAGGTGACGGCGGCGGTTGGCCTCGTTGTTGGCCTTTGCCAGATCAGACAGGGCTTTTGCCAGCTGCGCCTGGGCATTCAGAATCGCGATATGGTACGGCGTGTCGTCGATTCGGAATAAAACCTCTCCCTTTTTAACGTACTGGTTATCCTTAACCAGCAGCGACGTAATGCTTCCCGATACCTGCGGGGTAATGCTGACCTGCTCAGCGCGAATCTTACCGTCACGCGTCCAGGGTGACTGCATGTAATAATTCCAGAGCCACCATCCGGCGACCAGCGCAAGGACCAGAACAAACAGGGTGGAAAAGTACTTCAGCGTTTTCAGGGGCATAGTCACCACACGATCAGAACAGCAAGGCCCAGGCATACACAGAGGGCAAACAGGGAAAGATCCATCAGCATGGGATGCCAGATTTCGCCGGAATACATCCAGTCGCGAAGCAGGCGATGCGCGATGAGCCAGAGAATAAAGCCCACCAGCACGGCCTTAAACAGAGGGGGAAAGTAGACTGACGCACCGAAGATCAGGTCCTGGAGGGGTAAACCCTCTGAGCGATGAAAAAAGGTCACGAGCAGAGATCCTTTGCAGTGAACAGAATGCCGTGTTGGCTTGTCTGAGTATGAAGAAGCATCACAATTCAGTGTAAGTCATACTTTTGAGTTAGATGAATGCAGTATTGCATTTGTTTTGCCATTACAAATGCTGCACACTATTCTAAAATCAGTATAATAACTTAGCAAGCTAATTATAAGGAGATGAAATTGGAATCGCCATTAGGTTCTGATCTGGCAAGGTTGGTACGCGTCTGGCGTGCTCTGATTGACCATCGCCTGAAACCTCTGGAATTGACACAGACGCATTGGGTCACGCTGCACAACATTCATCAGCTGCCGCCCGACCAGTCGCAAATTCAACTGGCAAAAGCGATAGGCATTGAGCAACCGTCACTGGTGCGCACGCTTGACCAGCTGGAAGAGAAGGGGCTGATCTCCCGACAAACCTGCGCCAGCGATCGTCGCGCCAAGCGGATAAAACTCACTGAGAAAGCGGCGCCTATCATTACTGAAATGGAAGCTGTGATTACCAAAACGCGCGGTGAAATCCTTTCAGGCGTTTCACCGGCGGAGCTGGAAATGCTCATTAGCCTCATTGCTCGCCTTGAGCAAAATATCCATGAGCTGCAGTCTCGCGACTGATAAACACGAAGGCCTTGCACCAGCAAGGCCTTTTTTTACTTAAAGACGACCACACGATTACGACCCGTCTCCTTCGCTTCATACATCGCCTTGTCGGCATTTTCCACGCACGCTTCTGCGGTTATCGTTGATGACGTTGCCGTAAACACCCCCATACTGATGGTGATGGGCTCCGGCAACTGACCGCCGCTGCTGGTTTTATCAAAGCTGCTTAGCTTCAGACGTATGCGCTCGGCCACCTGGTACGCGGAGTCTGACGACGTGTTGGCCAGCATCAGCACAAACTCCTCGCCGCCGATACGGGCCGCGATGTCCTGCGGGCGCACGGAATCCATCAGCAGGTTGGCGACAAACTGCAGGACTTTATCGCCCTGAAGATGCCCGTAGGTGTCGTTAATGCGCTTGAAGCGATCGAGATCGCTGACAATGACGGAAACGGGGCGGTTGGGTCTGGCGATATCCAGCGCCTGGTTTAACGATTCATAAAAATAGCTGCGGTTATAAAGGCGCGTGAGCGGATCGCGAATCGAGTTCTGATAGGACTGCTGATATTTTACGTGCGAGTCGCGATACAGTCTGAAGACATCGTAAAGCAGAACAAAAATAATCAGCAGCGTGGCGACAGTTTCAAATAACCGGGCGCGGTACCATGAGATATCTTCGGCATGTCCACCCGCTAACAGCATTGAAAGCGTGACGATATAGCAAACGCACAGAAAATTTCCGCCTACCCAGAATAAATTGCGCACGCGCGTGACAAACATCAGCGCTACTAATGTTATCACCCAGAAAACAATTAAAGAGATATTAATGCAATGGCTCCAGAGGACCATAAACTGCCGGGTTTCATTATCAACCAGGTCAATCGATAACAAGGGCGAGTGGCTGGAATATATCCAGGCCAGTCCCACGGCACAGGCGGTAAAAAGAGATGCCCCGCTCACAATTGAGATATGCGCCAGCCGTGAAAGAGGGTATTTGCGCATGGGATAGAGTATTGCCGCCACGATGAACAGCACCGCCATTAAAAAGTGGCGGAACATATAGTAGATCATCGCATCGTTGTAGTTCACGACGTTGAACTGATAGAGATCCAGCCAGGCGGGGAAGCTGGTCAGCGTTCCGACCATCAGCAATGCGGATCCGGCAAAGGCAAAGGCGATTGCGACCAGATACAGCCGTCTTTTGTCACACCCGTATTTCATCGCCATAAAACAGGCAATAAACAGGTGAAACACCAGAAGAAAAATGGTGAGCGTAGGGAATAAAAGCGGTGAAAAGGACGGAACCCATTCAACGAGTTTTAAAAACAGCGCGTGCAATATCCCGATAACAACAAGGCAACCGAGACAGAACGCGATATAACGGCTCGTTAGAGCACGACGATTCGCAAGCATAGAATTTTTACAAATTATAATGAATAAAGAGAAGGTGATTGCGAAGAGTCTAATCAATTAGTGCAATAAATACTTTGCGCAGAAACAATATAAGGAGTGATTAATAATGGATGGGGTGAATGTATTTTGTAATTATATTTGTGAGAGTGATATATATTGTAAATGGATGTGGCCCGAGGACCACAACCACTTTTAATTAACGTGGAGAAACGGTCACCTGGCTTCCGTTGCTTGCCAGCACAACGCGCTGACCTGCGGAGAAGCGGGTGCTGCCTTGTTTCTGAACAACCATAATGGTGCTGCCGTCGTCTTTACGAATTTCCAGCTCGACGCCCTGGGTTTTATTCATCGCACCCTGAACACCCTGGCCTGCTACACCACCGGCCACTGCGCCTGCGGCTGTTGCCAGAGAACGGCCCGTACCGCCGCCGACGGTATTACCCAGGAAACCACCCAGAACGGCACCGCCGATGGCGCCCATCACGTTGTTTTCATCACCACCCTGAATCTGTACAGGGCGTGCGTTAACAACGGTACCGTAAGTCACGTTCTGAACCTGTTTCGCTTCAGAAGCGCTATAAACGTCGCCAGAAAGTGAACTGTCATTCACACAGCCAGCCAGAGTTAAACCAATCAGCGAAACGCCCAGTACACGTAAAATCATTTGAATCTCCTGTTCACCAAAAACGCCCGATGGGGGGCATCCGTTATGGCTAAATTATATGGCATAAGGGGCCATCGTTCATATCTTTGCACTAACAATAGGAAAATTGTACTTGAATTTGACTTAACGAGACATAAACAGGATCCGCCCACGCTACCCGTCTGACATTGTTAAAAAATATTATTGCCGGATGGCAAAGCGACGCCGTTTATGGTTGAGTGGATATCCTTAGCCCACGCAACGTAAGGAAAGCGCATGAAATCGGGTCGCTACATTGGTGTGATGTCAGGCACCAGTCTGGATGGGGTAGATGTCGTTCTGGCTGCCATTGATGAGAACATGGTGGCGCAGCAGGCGAGCCTGACCTGGCCAATCCCCATTTCACTGAAAGAGGATATTCTCAGTATCTGTCAGGGGCAGCAGCTGACCCTTTCGCAGCTTGGACAGCTGGATGTTCGCCTGGGGGCGCTGTTTGCGGATGCGGTGCAGGCTTTGATGCAAAAAGAACATCTTCGTCCGCAGGATGTGGTGGCCATCGGGTGTCACGGACAAACGGTCTGGCATGAACCCATCGGCGATGCCCCGCACACCCTGCAAATCGGCGATAACAACCAGATTGTGGCGAAGACGGGCGTCACGGTGGTCGGCGATTTCCGTCGTCGCGATATTGCTCTTGGCGGACAGGGCGCACCGCTGGTGCCCGCGTTTCATCAGGCACTACTGGCGCACCCTTCAGAACGGCGCATGGTGCTCAACATTGGTGGGATCGCCAATCTGTCGATGCTTATTCCGGGGCAGCCGGTCCGCGGCTACGATACCGGCCCGGGCAATATGTTAATGGATGCCTGGATCTGGCGTCAGTGCGGGCAACCGTATGATAAAAACGCGGAGTGGGCGAGTGAGGGTAAGGTGATTCTCCCGCTGCTGCAGTCCATGCTGAGCGATCCTTATTTTGCCTTACCGGCACCGAAAAGCACGGGGCGTGAATACTTCAACTTTGGCTGGCTTGAGCGCCAGCTGGCGTCATTCCCGGCGCTCGCGCCGCAGGATGTTCAGGCGACGCTTGCCGAGCTTACGGCCGTGTCGATTTCCGAACAGGTGCTCCTCAGTGGCGGATGTGAACGCCTGCTGGTGTGCGGCGGGGGAAGCCGTAACCCGCTGGTGATGGCGCGTCTTGCCGGGCTGCTGCCGGGCACCGAAGTGTCGACGACCGATGAGGCCGGCATCAGCGGTGATGATATGGAGGCGCTGGCCTTCGCCTGGCTTGCCTGGCGCACCGTTGCCGGGCTGCCGGGCAATTTACCGTCGGTCACCGGCGCGCGCGAGGCGAGCGTCCTTGGGGCGATTTTCCCGGCAAATCCGCGTCATAATCAGAGTTAACTGAAATTCAGCGCGGCGCGTCGTCGTTAAAATGGAACGAAACAGGGGGGCAGTCATGCCCTCCAGGACCAGGAAAGTCTTCGGAATACGCCCATGAAAAAACTTCTTCTTATTGCCGCCCCTTTGTTGCTGTCAGGATGCAGCGTCTACAACCAGCTCCTTGAGCGCATGCAGACCGATACGCTTGAGTATCGCTGCGACGAAAAACCGCTGACCGTGAAGCTGAACAATCCGCGCCAGGAAGCCAGTTTTGTTTACAACAATAAATTGCTGACGCTGAAGCAGGGCATTTCGGCCTCGGGCGCACGCTACACCGACGGTATCTATGTCTTCTGGTCGAAAGGCGACAGCGCCACGGTCTACAAACGCGACCGTATTGTGCTGAACAATTGCCAGCTCGAAAATCCGAAGCGTTGAGATTTTTACAGGGGCGGCGCACAATAGCGCCACCCACTCTCAATGTCAGCTAACGCCATGTCAGATAACGACGAACTGCAGCAAATTGCGCATCTGCGCCGTGAATACACCAAAGGCGGCCTGCGTCGCCAGGATCTTCCCGCTGAACCCCTCGTGCTTTTTGAACGCTGGCTGAAACAGGCCTGCGAAGCGAAACTTGCCGACCCAACGGCGATGGTTGTCGCAACGGTAGATGAAAACGGTCAACCGTATCAGCGTATCGTATTGCTCAAGCATTATGACGAGAAAGGGCTGGTGTTCTATACCAACCTTGGCAGCCGCAAAGCGCACCATCTGGAAAACAATCCGCGTATCAGCCTGCTGTTCCCGTGGCACATGCTGGAACGCCAGGTCATGGTGACCGGCAAAGCGGAACGTCTCTCGACGCTGGAAGTGGTGAAGTATTTCCACAGTCGTCCGCGTGACAGCCAGATTGGCGCCTGGGTATCAAAACAGTCCAGCCGCATTTCCGCCCGCGGCGTGCTGGAAAGTAAATTCCTCGAGCTGAAGCAGAAGTTCCAGCAGGGTGAAATCCCGCTGCCGAGCTTCTGGGGTGGTTTCCGCATCCCGATTGAGCAAATCGAGTTCTGGCAGGGTGGCGAACATCGCCTGCACGACCGCTTTTTATACCAGCGCGAGAATGGCGGCTGGAAAATCGACAGACTGGCGCCGTAATCCCCGAAATTTGTTGATTTAAGCGCTAGCGCACACCGCGCTTGCGCTTTATTCTATGGTCCTTTCGCATCAGGCGAAAAGTCGTGTACCGGCAAAGGTGCAGTCGTTTATACATGGAGAATTTGATGGCAAGCAGTAACTTGATTAAACAATTGCAAGAGCGGGGCCTCGTGGCCCAGGTGACGGACGAGGAAGCGTTAGCAGAGCGACTGGCGCAAGGCCCGATCGCGCTCTATTGCGGCTTCGATCCCACCGCTGACAGCTTGCATTTGGGGCATCTTGTTCCATTGTTATGCCTGAAACGCTTCCAGATGGCGGGCCATAAGCCTGTTGCCCTGGTGGGCGGCGCGACCGGTCTGATTGGTGACCCAAGCTTCAAAGCCGCTGAGCGTAAACTGAACACCGAAGATACCGTGCAGGAGTGGGTCGATAAGATCCGCAAACAGGTTGCACCGTTCCTCGACTTCAACTGTGGCGATAACGCCGCGATTGCCGCGAACAACTACGACTGGTTTGGCAGCATGAACGTGCTGACCTTCCTGCGTGACATCGGCAAGCACTTCTCTGTTAACCAGATGATTAACAAAGAGGCCGTGAAGCAGCGTCTGAACCGTGACGACCAGGGTATCTCCTTTACCGAGTTCTCCTACAACCTGCTGCAGGGGTATGACTTTGCCTGCCTGAACAAACTGCACGGTGTTTCCCTGCAGATTGGCGGTTCTGACCAGTGGGGTAACATCACCTCCGGTATCGACCTGACCCGTCGCCTGCACCAGAATCAGGTCTTTGGTCTGACCGTTCCGCTGATCACTAAAGCAGACGGCACCAAATTCGGTAAGACGGAAGGCGGTGCGGTATGGCTCGATCCGAAGAAAACCAGCCCGTACAAATTCTACCAGTTCTGGATCAACACGGCGGATGCCGATGTTTATCGCTTCCTGAAGTTCTTCACCTTTATGGATATTGAAGACATCAATGCGCTGGAAGAAGAAGACAAGAACAGCGGTAAAGCGCCACGCGCGCAGTACGTGCTGGCAGATGAAGTGACCAAACTGGTTCACGGTGAAGAAGGTCTGGCCGCGGCAAAACGCATTACTGCAAGCCTGTTCAACGGTACCCTGAGCGATCTGAGCGAAGCGGACTTCGAACAGCTGGCGCAGGACGGCGTGCCAATGGTTGAGATGGAGAAAGGGGCTGACCTGATGCAGGCGCTGGTGGATTCTGAGCTGCAGCCTTCCCGCGGTCAGGCGCGTAAAACCATCGCCTCAAACGCGATCACCATCAACGGTGAAAAGCAGGCTGACCCGGAATACACCTTTGTTGATGGCGACCGTCTGTATGGCCGCTACACCCTGCTGCGTCGCGGTAAGAAAAACTACTGCCTTGTCTGCTGGAAATAATTAACAGTCTCGAGGGGCGTGGGAAACCACGCCCCTTTTGTTTTTTCAGGGTTTGGTAAGCATAAAATGAAGAACATCCTCGCCATTCAGTCCCACGTTGTTTTTGGACATGCTGGCAACAGCGCTGCGGAATTCCCGATGCGCCGCCTCGGCGTCAACGTCTGGCCCCTCAATACCGTTCAGTTCTCTAACCACACGCAGTATGGCAAATGGGCCGGCTGCGTAATGCCGCCTTCACACCTCACCGAGGTGGTGCAGGGCATTGCCGATATCGACCAGCTCAAGCGCTGTGACGCCGTATTGAGCGGTTATCTTGGTTCAGCGGAGCAGGGGGAGCATATCCTCGGCATCGTGCGTCAGGTAAAGGCTGCCAACCCGTCGGCAAAATACTTCTGCGACCCCGTTATGGGCCATCCGGAGAAAGGCTGTATTGTGGCGCCAGGCGTGGCAGAATTCCACGTTCGCCATGCGCTGCCCGCCAGCGATATCATTGCGCCAAACCTGGTCGAACTGGAAATTCTCTGCGAGCATCCGGTTAACAGCGTAGAAGAGGCCGTAAGCGCGTCACGCGAGCTGATCGCGCAGGGGCCTGAAGTTGTGCTGGTAAAACACCTCGCGCGCGCAGGGCTAAGCCAGGATCGCTTTGAGATGCTGCTGGTGACGAAAGAGGATGCCTGGCATATCAGCCGCCCGCTGGTGGATTTTGGCCCGCGTCAGCCGGTGGGCGTGGGCGATGTGACCAGCGGGCTGCTGCTGGTGAAACTGCTTCAGGGTGCAACGGTGAGGGACGCGCTGGAGCACGTTACGGCAGCGGTGTACGAAATTATGATTGCGACGAAAGAGATGCAGGAATATGAACTGCAGGTGGTTGCGGCTCAGGATCGTATCGCGAAGCCGGAGCACTATTTCAGCGCAACCCAGCTTTAAACGATGCCGGGTGGCGCTGCGCTTACCCGGCCTACAAAACCCGTAGGCCCGTGCCAGCGCAGCGCCGCCGGCGATATTAGTTAAGACCTTCCGCTTTCAGCGCTGCAGCCACCGCAGGACGTTCAGCCACGCGTTTCATATACGATGCAATGTGGTCTAACCCTTCCAGATTCAGCTTAACCGCACGTGCCCAGCGCAGCACGGTGAAAAGGTACGCATCAGCGATCGTGAAGCGCGAGCCGCCAATCCACTGTTCGTCTTTCAGCGATTCGTTAACGTACTGCAGCTTTTTCTCCAGCAGGGCGCGCAGGGTCGGCTTAAACTCTTCCGGCGTATCCGGGCGGAACAGCGGCGTAAAGCCTTTGTGCAGCTCGGTGGCAATGTAGTTCAGCCATTCCAGCGTTTTATAGCGAGAAATCGTACTGACCGGGGCCAGCAGCTGGCGATCGGGCACGCTATCGGCCAGGAACTGCATAATCGCCACGCCTTCGGTCAGCAGGGTACCGTCATCCAGCAGGAGCGCCGGAACCTGTCCTTTCGGGTTAATGGCAAGAAAGTCATCGCCGTTTTCAAGACGTTTTTTCATCAGATCAACGCCATCCAGCGTGAAATCTTTGCCACTCTCGCGCAGGGTGATATGGGAAGCAAGAGAGCACGCGCCCGGTTTGTAGAACAGTTTCATCGGTAACTCCTTTTCGCTGAGGTTTCAGCTATGTTAGTGCGCAAACGGATAAAAAAAAAGCCGCTAATCAATTAGCGGCTTCTGGTCAGTCGTTTCTCACGGATTTCACGCAGTAGCGGTTTTGGTCGCCTTAGCGGTCTTGTCGTCGTCCTGAGTCATGCGATTCAGTTTCGGTGCGGTCAGCAGCATCAGAGCGGCAATAACGGCAGTCGCGATACCAATCTGCATGAACACGGTACCGTAGACGTTCAGGGAAACCAGTGGGTCAGTGACGTTTTCCGGCACGGCCATCAGGTTCGCAATCTTACCGGCGATAATGGCTGCACCGGCAGTGGTCAGGAACCAGCTACCCATAATGAAGCCCATCAGACGCTGCGGAACCAGCTGTGCAACCATTGCCAGACCCAGACCAGAGATCATCAGTTCGCCGATAGACTGCAGCGCGTAGCTCAGGATCAGCCAGTTAACGGATACGATACCGGCGTCGGTAGCAAATTTGGTACCCAGCGGCAGCACCAGGAACGCGCCGGAACACAGCACCATACCGATAGCAAACTTGTGCGGCATTGGCAGACGGTCGCCCATCTTGTTATAGATCGCGGCCAGAATCGGGCTACCAATCATGATCCAGAACGGGTTCAGTGCCTGATACTGCTCCGGTTCGAACGCGATGCCCAGAATAGAGTGCTCAACGTTACGAATGGCGAAGAAGTTCAGAGAGGTTGGCATCTGGCTGTACAGCACGAAGAAGATAATCGCTTCCAGCATCAGAATGAAGGCCACGATCATCTTACGACGGGCAGCACCCTGCATAGCGAATGCTTCTTTCGCGAAGATAACCACGATACCCAGCGCCACAACGCCCAGAACGGCACGTGCGATACCCTGGTTGTGCAGCAGCCAGGTAGCGATGGCCGCCAGGACCACAACGCCTACGATGGTCGCCAGCAGTTTGCCCATATGCACAGGCTCGAAGTCTGGTTTTGAACCGTAGTTTTTAACCCAGCTGCGGCAGAACAGGAAGTTCACCACGGTGATCAGCATACCGACGAAGCTCAGCGCAAACGCCACGCTCCAGCCGAATTTCGCTGCGAGCCATGGAGTTGCCAGCATCGAGAAGAACGAACCGATGTTGATGGACATGTAGTACATGGTAAATGCACCGTCCAGACGCGGGTCATCTTTGCTGTAGCAGGTAGAGAGCAGGGAAGACGGGTTCGCTTTGAACAGACCGTTACCCACGGCGATCGTGGCCATGCCCATATACACGACAGCGGCATCATGCCCTGACCATGCTACCAGTCCATAGCCAATCGCCAGAACAATGGCGCCCAGCATGATGACACGTTTAGTTCCGAGGACTTTATCGCCCAGCCAGCCGCCGATAGCGACCAGACCGTACACCAGAGCACTGAAGGAGGAGAACAGCGTGATGGAATCGGCTTCGGACATACCCAGCTGTTTCACCAGGTAAACCGCCATGATCCCTTGCAGGCCGTAGTAACCAAAACGCTCCCATAACTCAATAGAGAAGATGAGATAGAACGCTTTAGGTTGTTTAAAAGCGTTCAGACTCACGCTTTCATCTGTTGGTTTATTGTTTGCAGTCGACACATATACCTCTTTTTTTACATCCCATATTAACGGGGGTGTTCATAGCGTGATGGCCGTAGTCCATACGCCTTATAGTTATATTGGGAGGAGAAACGGCGGGTAATGTTCACTATCCTGCCCCATCTGGCAATACGTTTGTAATAATCTGTTACATATATCCTGAGTGGTATAATCGTCGGTTCATGCAAATGTTATTCAGCGTTAAATTTCATACGCTGAGTAAAGGTAGTTTTTTCGACTGGTAATCACCGGTCAGTACGGGCAGTTGGCGATATGTTCTGCTATTTGCCGCTTGTGGCAGTGATATAGCCCATATTCTGAAAAATAGCTGGTCTTATCGTCGGCAAAGAAAGAGGAGTGTCTTGTCAGATAAAGGGTTTAGGTCGATTTTGACAACAAAAATACAACATGAAGTTATCAGGGTGATCGCGATCACAGATGTATAGAAATTTTCGGCTATGAAAAAAGTATTAACCTGTTTCAGCGTTAAAGAGCCGAATAAGTGACAGGTGAGGCGAAACGAAAGGCGGACAAATAACGGTCAAAAGAAGAGCGTTTGAAAGCCCTTCTTTAGTCAGGGGATTGAGATGCCTCAGGGGTACACTTTTTCTTTGTATTCGCAGAGATCTTCAATAATGCAGGAGCCGCAGCGAGGCTTACGGGCAATACATGTGTAACGACCGTGCAGAATCAGCCAGTGATGGCAATCAACCTTAAATTCTGCCGGAACCACTTTCAGCAGCTTCTCTTCGACCTGCTCGACATTTTTTCCCGGCGCGAAGTTGGTCCGGTTAGACACGCGAAAGATATGCGTATCGACGGCGATAGTGGGCCAGCCAAACGCGGTATTGAGTACTACGTTCGCGGTTTTACGACCCACGCCCGGCAAGGCTTCCAGCGCTGCGCGGTCTTCCGGCACTTCGCCTCCGTGCTGCTCCAGCAGAATTCGGCAGGTCTTGATGACGTTCTCGGCTTTGCTGTTAAACAGGCCGATGGTTTTGATATAGGACTTCACGCCTTCCACGCCCAGCTCCAGCATGGCCTTCGGCGTATTGGCGACCGGATAGAGCAGGGCGGTGGCTTTATTGACGCTCACGTCGGTAGCCTGCGCAGAGAGCAACACGGCGATCAGCAGCTCAAACGGGGAGGTAAAATTCAGCTCCGTCGTCGGGTGCGGGTTCTCGTCCCGCAGACGGGTCAGGATCGCAATGCGCTTTTCTTTATTCATGAGGCCTTCTCGGGTGTCCCTTCCAGAACGCTGCGCTCAGCCGCGCGGCGCTTACGTTTCTCGTCAATCAGGTATTTTATCGCCAGCATCATGCCAAGACCAATAAACGCGCCAGGCGGCAGCATCGCCAGCAGGAATGGCGTATCGGTGTGGAACACTTCAATACGCAGCGCTTTGGCCCAGCCGCCCAGCAGCGCATCAGCGCCGTCGAACAGCGTACCGTTGCCGAGGATCTCGCGCAGCGAGCCCAGCACGAACATGGCGCAGGTGGCACCCATGCCAATAGAAAAACCGTCCAGCGCCGACATGGCCGGACTGTTTTTCACCGCAAAGGCTTCCGCACGCCCGACCACGATACAGTTGGTGACGATAAGGGGAATGAAGATCCCGAGCGACTGGTACAGACCGAACGCGTAGGCGTTAATCAGCATCTGAACAATACTGACCACCGACGCAATGATCATGACGTAAATAGGAATACGAATTTCCGACGGCGTCCAGCGGCGCAGGGCAGAGATGGAGAGGTTGGTCAGGGTCAATACCAGCGTGGTTGCCAGACCCAGACCGAGCGCGTTGGTGGCGGTGGATGTCACCGCCAGCAGTGGGCACATCCCCAGAAGCTGAACCAGCGCGGAGTTGTTTTTCCACAACCCCTGGACAATAACCTCTTTAACCTGGCTCATGATTACTCCTCACAGGCCGGAAGATTGTTGATTTGCGCGGGCAGCGTTTCAGCGTACAGCCCGGCTCGTTTTACGGCATTCACCACCGCACGTGGGGT
This sequence comes from Enterobacter cloacae complex sp. IR53041, assembly GCF_049238285.1. NCBI lineage: Bacteria > Pseudomonadati > Pseudomonadota > Gammaproteobacteria > Enterobacterales > Enterobacteriaceae > Enterobacter > Enterobacter cloacae complex sp. IR53041. The sequence continues at coordinate 263,433 of NZ_JBMKHB010000002.1, forward strand.
GATGGTCGCCCCGGTGAACTGGTCGAACTCGCCGCCATCTTTCTTCACCGCAAACGCGGTGTCATCTTCACCATGGATCACTTTACCGGCAAAGTGCAAAATCCAGTCGCTCAGACGGGTTTCAATTTTATCGCCAAGACCCGGCGTTTCATGGTGTTCCGTCACGCGGGTGCCCAGTATGGTGCCGGAGAAATCACTGCCCACGAGGAGCTGAATGGCACCGGAATAGCCGTCAGGCGCCGTCGCTTCCATCACCGCGCCGACCGGTTTATCCCCTTTGCGGGCAATAAAGAGGCGGTGCGGGCCTTTCCCAAGCTGCGGCGCGTCTACCACAAAGCAGCTTTTTTGCAGGTCGTTATCGTAGAAGTCGGACGGGATCACCTGATCGAACAGGGCCTTTTGCTGCTTCGAGGCCTGCTCTTCGATGGTCGTTTTGGTCAGCGCATTTACTAGCGCCGTCAGCCCTGTCAGGACCGCGGCGAAGACAGCCAGCGTGACGCCGTGTTTTTGCATCGTTTTGAACATGGCGAGACCCTTAGCGATGACCGTACACGCGCGGACGCGTGTAATAGTCGATGAGCGGAACGGTAATGTTGGCAAGCAGGACGGCAAAAGCCACACCGTCCGGGTACCCGCCAAAGCTGCGGATGAGCCAGACCAGCAGGCCTGCCAGCGCGCCGAAGATCAGGCGCCCGCGGTTAGTCGTTGAGGCCGTCACCGGATCCGTCAGGATAAAGAAGGCACCCAGCATGGTCGCCCCGGAGAGCAGGTGCAGCTGCGGGCTGGCCAGTGATTCAGGAGAGAATACCCAGCCCAGCGTGGCGCAGACCGCCAGCGTCACGAGGAAGCTGACCGGAATATGCCAGCGGATGGCTTTCTGCTGCAGCAGGAACAGGCCGCCCAGCAGATACGCCAGGTTGACCCACTGCCAGCCGGCACCCGCCAGTACGCCGCTGTAGATGGCGGATTTCATGATCTGCTCAACGCTGTGTCCGGCATGCAGGGACGTTTTAAAGGTATCAAGCGGCGTCGCCTGGCTGATCCCGTCCACGCCCATGCGCAGCGCGTTCATATCGGCACCGAGCGCCGTATGGCCGGTAAAGATCACGTGCAGAGCATCCATGAAGCCCGGAACCGTGGCCGCAATCTCGTGCGGTGGCAGCCAGCTGGTCATCTGTACCGGGAAGGAGATCAGCAGCACCACGTAGCCAATCATCGCCGGGTTAAACGGGTTATGGCCCAGTCCACCATACAGCTGTTTGGCAATGATCACCGCAAACACGGTGCCGAGGACCACCATCCACCATGGAGCAAACGGCGGGATACTGATCGCCAGCAGCAGCCCGGTCAGCAGCGCGGAGTTATCAGCCAGAATGCGGGAGACCGCCGCCTTGCGCAGCTTAAGGACAAGGGCTTCCGCCGCTAAGGCGCTGGCACAGCCCAGGATTATCTGGAACAGGGTTCCCCAGCCGAAAAACCAGCACTGAACGGCAATGCCCGGCAGCGCCGCCAGGCAGACCAGCATCATGATGCGCGATGTCTGGCGCTGATTGTGGGTGTAAGGGGAGCTTGCGATTCTGAAAACCATTTAATCCTCGTTAACTGCTTGCTGTGCGGCTTTCTTTGCCTGAACGCGCGCAATGGCGGCGGCGACGGCGGCTTTGCGCGGGTCATCGTTGGCGGCCTGCGGCTGCTCATCCTGCTGCGCCGCTTTGCGGGCTTTAGCGCGGGCAATCGCCGCTTCAACGGCGGCTTTACGCGGATCGACCGGCGCGTCGGGTTCTGCGGTTGGCGTCTGCTGCGCCGCTTTGCGGGCTTTAGCACGGGCAATCGCTGCCTCTACGGCCGCTTTGCGAGGGTCGACCGCTTCCTGCTCAACCACCACGCTTTGCTCACCGGCTTTGCGGGCTTTAGCGCGGGCTATCGCCGCCTCAACGGCGGCTTTACGCGGGTCGATCTCCGTCTCTGCCTGGACCGTTTGCGCTTTTTCAGCCTGACGGGCGCGAGCCTGAGCTTTACGCGCTTCACGCGCCGCAATGGCTTCGCTGTTGTCCGGCTTCTCGCCAGCCGGGATCACCACAGGCTGCGCCGCGGTCGCTTTTTTCTCGCGAACGCGGGCCAGTGCGGCATTAATCGCATCCTGATCTTTCTCGCCGGGCTGAACGGCGGCCTGCTTATGGCGCTCCTGACGGGCGATTTTCTCGCGTTCCAGTCGCGCTTGGCGCGCTTCAAAGCGTGCCTTGGCTTCCGCCGCGCGTTTTTCTTCCATGGAGATGGCATAAATTTCCGCCTTCTCCTGGCGGAAATACTGCACCAGAGGAATGTTGCTAGGGCAGACCCAGGCGCAGGCGCCGCATTCGATGCAGTCGGCCAGGTTATGGGCTGTCGCCTTGTCGTGCAGCTGGCCTTTGCTGTACCAGTACAGCTGCTGTGGAAGCAGATCCGCCGGGCAGGCGTCGGCACAGGCGCTGCAGCGAATACAGCCTTTTTCTTCCTGCTCTTCACCCATCTCGGTCGGGGAAGGGGCGAGCAGGCAGTTGGTGATTTTGACTACCGGCACATCGAGCCACGGCAGAGTAAAGCCCATCAGCGGGCCGCCCATGATCACCATCTGGTCGCTGGACGGGCAAAACTCAGCCTGCTCCAGCAGGTGACGCACCGGCGTACCCAGACGCGCCCAGACGTTGCCCGGACGAGAGACCGCTTCCCCGGTCAGCGTTACCACGCGTTCGGTCAGCGGCTCGCCGTCGATCACCGCGCGCTTCACGGCGTACGCGGTCCCGACGTTCTGCATCAGCACGCCGATATCTGAAGAGCGTCCGCCGTGCGGAACCTGCTTACCGGTGAGAATTTGCGTCAGCTGTTTAGCACCGCCAGAGGGGTATTTGGTCGGGATAACGCGCAGGCTAATATCGTGACTGCCTGCCAGCACGGCGCGCAGCATAGAGATAGCCTGCGGTTTATTGTCTTCGATACCGATCAGCACTTCTCGCGGCTGCAGAATGTGCGCGAGGATGCGGATGCCTTCCACCACCTGGGCGGCGCAGTCCTGCATCAGACGATCGTCGGCGGTGATGTACGGTTCGCATTCGGCGGCGTTGATAATCAGCGTCTGAATGTTATCGCCACCGCCGCGCAGCTTGACGCCGGTCGGGAAGCCTGCGCCGCCGAGGCCAGCAACGCCGAACTGATGAATGCGCTCGATAAGCGCCTCGCGGCTGCGGGAGCGGTAGTCGCTCCAGCCATCGCGGTCGATCCAGCGGTCTTCGCCGTCGGCTTCAATAATCACGCTCAGCTCTGAGAGCGCTGACGGATGCGGCACCGTATGAGGCGCGATGGCGACCACCTTACCGGAGGTGGGGGCGTGCACCGGCAGCATACGTCCGCGACCAAAGGTCAGCGGCTGACCGCGAAGAACCGTATCGCCTTCTTTCACGCACAGCTCACCCTCAGCGCCAATGTGCTGCTTGAGCGGCATGACGAAACGGGTCGCCAGCGGTATTTGACGCAGCGGCGTGCCGTTAGACTGGGTTTTCATCTCCGGTGGGTGAATACCGCCGTCAAAGTCCCAAATCTTCTCTTTTCTGAAAGCAGAAAATAACTTAAGCATGTTGTTCCACAGGAATATTGCGAACCGGAATGGTTTGAAGATCCCATTTCCAGCTTTCGGTAGTCGTTTCAACCGGGCGCAGCTCGATACATTGCGTCGGGCAGGGGGCTACGCAGAGGTTACAGCCGGTGCACAGGTCCGCCACCACGGTGTGCATGGCGCGCGTGGCGCCAACAATGGCGTCGACCGGGCAGGCCTGAATACATTTGGTACAGCCGATGCAGTTCGCTTCGTCGATCACGGCCAGCGCGCGGACCGGCTCCTGCACGTCCGCGTCGCCATCAACCGGCTGCGGATCAACGTTAAGCAGGGCGGCAATTTTCAGCATGACTGCTTCGCCGCCGGGGGCGCAGCGGTTAATTTTTTCGCCCTGGATGCCTACCGCTTCAGCGTAAGGGCGGCAGCCCGGGTAGCCACACTGCCCGCACTGGCTTTGCGGCAGAAGCTCATCAATTTTCTCAACAACGGGATCGTCCTCTACCGCGAAACGGCGGGAGGCGTAACCCAGGATAAGGCCAAACACCAACCCCAGGACGCTGATAGAGGCGATGGCAATCCAGATAGCATTCATTACAACTTCACCAGACCACTAAAGCCCATAAAGGCCAGAGACATTAAACCGGCGGTGACCAGCGCAATCGCGTTACCGCGGAAGGGCGCAGGAATATCCGCTGCTGCCAGGCGCTCGCGAATAGAGGCAAACAGCACCATGACCAGAGAGAAACCGACAGCCGCAGAAAAACCATACAGCGCCGATTGCATAAAGTTATGACCCAGGTTGATGTTCAGCAGCGCCACGCCGAGAACGGCGCAGTTAGTGGTGATCAGCGGCAGGAAGATGCCCAGCAGGCGATAGAGCGCCGGGCTGGTTTTGCGCACCACCATTTCGGTAAACTGCACCACCACCGCGATAACCAGAATAAAGGCCAGCGTACGGAGATAGGTTAACCCCAGCGGGATGAGGATCCAGGTATCAATCCACCACGCGCAGATGGACGCCAGCGTCATGACGAAGGTCGTCGCCAGCCCCATACCCATTGCCGTTTCCAGCTTTTTGGAAACGCCCATAAACGGGCACAGGCCAAGGAACTTCACCAGAACGAAGTTGTTAACCAGCACGGTGCCGACAAAGAGCAGTAAGTAATCGGTCATTATTTAGCCTGAAATAAAAAAGCCGCCTATTATCGGACAAACCCAGGCAGGCGACAACAGGTTATCTGTAGGGTTATTACGGGTTCACGAAGGTGTTTTTCACCCGCGTCGAACGCTTGAAGTAGGGCACCAGCAGCGCCGCGGCCAGTAACGGGAAAAGCAGCTGACGAACGGCCAGCGCGTCTGAAACGGGCGAAAAAGCAAACGCCTTCACCGCCAGCAGGACCGAAACCAGCAGCCAGATAATGTAGTGCTTAGGCACATTCTTACGGCGCTTAAAGAAGGCGATGGTCAGCCACAGCGTGTAGTACCACATCCCGATCGCGAAAACGAACGACACAAACCACAAAGCAATATTAAGCACGCTTTGCGACAACAGGGTCTGAATGGCGTGAGGGGTAATCAGTGCGGTGGTATAAAGCAGCAGCGCAAGTGATGCGCTTAATAAGGCAACCAGCAGCCATGCCAGTGGGGCGATTAACCAGCCTCCAATGCGTTCTCCAGGCGTTGCGGTCATGAACTCTCCCATAATCTGCGCGAAATGTTGTACAGCCAGTTGGCAGGGCGGAGAGTATATAACATTTCGCGCGGATGGCTACTTTCTTATAAAACGTAACGCCATACTGACTTTGGCACTTCGCCGACGTTGAACAAACGGCCACCGGAGACCAGCTCCGCACGGCGATGGTCAGCGGCGCGATACATATTAATGATTTCCTGATTATCCGACAGGGTGTAGTTCAGATGGTCAAACAGTTTTTCCAGGCTCTCAAGCGAATTGATCTTGCGAAATTTTAATAAATAGTCCTGAACTGTCATATTAATAAGTTTCCATATAAAAGTGAGTAATACCAGTTAAGGTAATTCGTTCGAATAATAAACGGATTAATAAAGACGTAAACAGCCCACTCAGGTAACGCGACGAAATTAGGAGTTTTCTTTGCTGAAATTCAGGCATCAGACGATGCCTGGAAGAGAAGGTTAACCGTGTTCACCAGGGCTGGCAATAAGTAACTGACATATTATGTCACTCTTTATTGCAGTAACCGGTTAGGTAATGGTGCCAACTTACTGATTTAGTGTATGATGGTGTTTTTGAGGTGCGCCAGTGGCTTCTGTTTCTATCAGCTGTCCCTCCTGTTCAGC